>JBDTWF010000071.1:0-17784 GCA_040006815.1 Candidatus Moraniibacteriota bacterium
GAAACATTGGAAAAAGAACGGGGAAACAAAGCATCACCTCATCGATCCAGCGACCGGCCAAAGCTCCCAATCCGATCTCGCATCCGTGACCGTGGTCGCTCCCGATGCCATGACCGCAGATGTCTGGGCCAAGTCCCTCTTCCTCTCTGGAAAAAAGAAGGGGCTGGAGCAAGCCAAGAAAATGCACCTGGCGGCACTGTTTATCACAAAAACGGATGAGGTTATTGCGAGCAAACATCTCCTCCCCTATGTTTGGAAAACAGGCTAAAATTCTCTTCTTTCTGCTTCTTCTATCAACCGTCTTTTTTGTAAAAACAGGTTTGCTTCACGCGGCTGTGAAAGACACCGACCTCGATGGCCTCACGGATGAAGCCGAAACAAAGGTCTACCAAACGGATCCGTTGAATCCCGATACAGATGGCGATTCGATTTTTGATGGCCAAGAGATCATCGATGACACCAATCCGCTCGATCCGCTCGATTCCCTTCCCCTACGCTACGAAGCAACGAGAAATGCTTCCATCCTTCATTCCGAATCGCTCGCCTGGTATGTCGGTCGAGCGAGTGGCATCTTCGCTTTCATGCTCCTTTCGCTTGTCGTCATCAACGGCCTTCTCATTTCAACCCGTCTCGTAGCCCACTTCATGCCGCCGGCTTTGAACTATGAGATGCATCGGTACTTCGCCTGGATGGCCCTTCTTACGACCGTCGGTCACATCGCCGCCTTTACCTGGGATCCTTTTACTCATCTCCGTTGGGTAGAAGCCTTCACGCCCTTTCTTTTAGATCGGCCGATGATCTCCACGCTCGGATACCACCTCCGCATTCCCGTGACCATGGGTATTTTTGCTCTCTATGGAATCTTGACACTTCTCCTCACTTCCGAGTTTCGCTCCAAGCTTTCTCTCAAGACCTGGCGCCGGACACATTACATTAGCTTCCTCACCTATCTCCTTTTCCTTGGCCACGGGATCTTCTCTGGGACCGACACGAAAGAATGGTGGATGATCTGGGTCTACTCGTTCTCGGCCTCCTTCGTCACTCTCCTCATTCTCGTCAGGATCTGGAAATCCCTCACAAAGAAGAAAGCTCCGCTCCCATCCGTCCCGCCAGATCCTTTTTCCGGACTCACCCGCCTCCCGTCGCCTCCGCCGGCGAGAAAGATACTCTGAAAACCAAAACCCGGCCACTCAGCCGGGTTCTTCGAAGAGTTACGGTCGAACCTCAGAGCGCAATCAAGCGTACTAGATCTTGGTTCTGGCCCCGGAGTACCATACGACCTCTACCTGACACAACAAGGTTTTTCGGTGACCGGTATCGAGCTCTCTCGGAAACATCTCAAGAGGGCCAAACAGAATGTTCCAAAAGCAGAGTACATTTTGGGTGATTTCCTGAAGTACCCATTTGTTTCTGAAGGGTACGAGGGTGTAATCGCGCTGTACTCCCTCTTCCATGTACCAAGAGACCGACACCAAGAACTGCTCGCCAAGATCCAGACTCTACTCAAGCCAAGAGGACATCTCCTG
Organism: Candidatus Moraniibacteriota bacterium; assembly: GCA_040006815.1. GTDB lineage: Bacteria > Patescibacteriota > Minisyncoccia > Moranbacterales > UBA1568 > JBDTWF01. The sequence goes on from JBDTWF010000071.1 coordinate 1,527, forward strand.
ATCACAGTTGGTACCGAAGATGTTCCCTACAAAGAACGGGCATCGTTCTGTGGCGCCGAAATGGCCTGGAGCTTCTTCGATGCCGATACCAACATGAAGATGATCGTGGAAAGCGGTTTCGCGATACTGAAAACGGCCAACGAGAAAGACTTCGGCAGTACGGAAAGCCACCTCTGGATCCTGGCCCAGAAAGATTGAACTTCGAAAGAAGCATTGCTACGTCCTTGCTTCTTTTTTCTTTGCCAAAGCCTGCCATTTTTGAATGAGCCTCTCAGTTCCTTCATGGTGTACTGTCTCTATCATTGCTAGAGCCTCTTCGGGAGTAGCGAAGCGCATTTCTTTACACTTTTCAGGCTCCATAATTTTTGGTTCCTGTCCCTCTGGCAGAAAAGCCAGAAAGCACAGATTATAGATGCTTTTCCGATAACCAAACACCTCTTTCGAATAATCAAAGCGGTAGATATCTAGAGGGACAGGACTTACGAGTTCCGCACCAGTAACTCCTGTTTCTTCTTCCAATTCTTTGAGAGCTACGTTGTGCAGATCAGAATTGCCATCAGCATGACCGCCTGGCTGTGTCCATCTCCCTATTTTTGTATGCCAGAGAAAGAGTGCTTTTTTGAAGTCTCGCGTGACAAGGAGTACCGAAGCAGCGATATGCTTGGCATCTTCTTTTGCTTCTCGCTCAAAGCAGTGTGGATTCTCTGAGACATATTGAGTAAATTCTGAAATCACCTCTTTTTCATCGGAAGCAGATGTCGACTCATATTCTTTCAAGAGTTGTAGCAATGACTGTCGGTGCATAGAATTTTAATATTTCAAAAATCCCTTATTCGAGCACTACTCGGGTCTTCCTCGATACTATGAGCTTGATGCGGGGACGGCGGGACTCCTCTTCCTCCAATGCTTCGGACAGAGCCTCTGCATTTCCTCCACAGCCGGGGTTCATCAAAACGCAAAGCAGTTTGCCTTTTGACGATACCCTTCTCGTCCCGTCCAGTCAACGATAAACCCCGCCGTCTGATCATGAAGACCAAACGGCGGGGTTATGGCGGGGACGGCGGGACTCGAACCCGTGACCTTCTGCGTGACAGGCAGACGCTCTAACCAGCTGAGCTACGCCCCCAAATATAAGATTTTCTTTAAGAACTTTCTTCCGGCTGCAGACTTTAGGTATTTCTCTCTTTTTCTCGCAGAAACCCTATCCGGAAACTCTTCAGTATATACCACATGAAGCTCTTTCATTGTTCGCGTGGTTCTCGTTGCACCCCCTTTATGTTCCGCAAGTCTTCTCTCAAGGTCATTCGTCATGCCCTTGTAGAATTTCCCTTGGCTATCTTGTAGGACATAAACAGTATACATAGTTCCAGCTGAGCCCCGCCCGACTGAACGGGGCCAGTCGTTCGGGCGGGTACGCCCCCATGTGAAACTTCCGAAATTATTCAATTGTGTACCAGGGGTGAGATTCGAACTCACGACCCCGGGCTTATGAGTCCCGTGCTCTAACCAACTGAGCTACCCTGGCATGGAAAACAAAGAACTCACAACGAACAACACCAACTCTGTCACCGTTGCACGTCGTTTGTTGTGAGTTCATTCTCCTTGTTGCGGGGGGTGGATTTGAACCACCGACCTCTTGGTTATGAGCCAAGCGAGCTGCCAGACTGCTCTACCCCGCTATGTTTTAATAACTCGTCTTCCTGTCGGTCTTAGTCAGGTTATGAACCCGAGCTGACTTATCAAACCTGCTCTCCCCCGCTGTATTTTCTTTCGGCGATCGGCTGTGGGCGATCCAAGACTCGAACTTGGGACCTCGTCATTATCAGTGACGCGCTCTAACCACCTGAGCTAATCGCCCGGCACAAAGCACCCTGAATCCTACAACAAGGCTCCAGAAATATCAAGTCTCGTCAATGAAAAGGCCTGTTTTTTCGTTTTTGGCGTACCCTTTTACAGGCACCTTTTTATACTGTAAAATAGACTGGTAACTCATAAACGAGAAGCTATGGTTAAAATCATTGTCGGCGTGCTCATTATTCTCGGAATCGGTGTCTATTTCTTCACTCGCAGTACGAGCGCCCCAGCGCCCGCCATGGAAGCTCAGCCCGTGACAGAATCAGCCGGAAAAGCCATGACCCCCGCCAAGGAGTTCTCCATGACCTCGTACTATGACGACAAGGGATCCTGGTTTTCGCTCAAGGAAATGAGCGTCAAAAAGGGAGACCTCATCCGTGTCAAAGTCACCAATACCAAGGGCACTCACGACTTCACGCTCGATGAATTCGGGGTCAAGAAGCAAACACCTTTGAACGAGGAAACGGTCATCGAATTCACAGCCGCCAAAGTGGGAACTTTTGAGTATTACTGTTCCATGCCCGGTCACCGCGCCCGAGGCCAATGGGGCAAGCTCATTGTTACCGAATAATTTTCTTCTCTCGGAAAAAAAGAAGACCCGCTTTCCAGCGGGTTTTTCTTTTCATCGAACGATACTTTCATTGGGCACTCTGAAGAATGTACTCGAAAATGGAATACTCTTGAGGCTCACTCTTCATGAGCCAGTACTGCTTGATCTTGGCCATAGAGCCTTCACTCTAAAACATATTTCCTCTCTGGTGAAGAGAAGGTTCTCCGGACCCAGCTTTTGACAAATCCAGAGAATCGCTTTATAAGAAGGAACACTATGAATGAGACCCTTTTCCTCCATGCCTTGAATACCGTTCCCGGAGTCGGCGGCAAAACCCTGCGCCAGCTCTTGGGCATCTTTGGGAGTGCGGAGGCCGCTTGGAAAGCCAGTCCGGATGAATGGCGATCCCTCCCCGATATCGGGCCAAAGACCAGAGAGAGCTTCATCGCCCATCGCCAGACTTTCGACTTCGCTCAGGCCAAAGCCCTCCTTGAGAGTCAGTCTATAGACATCGTGAGTTTTACGGATACACGCTTCCCGACCCTCCTTGAGGAAACCCCCCATCCGCCAGCTCTCCTCTATGTCCGAGGCGACGCGACCCTCTGGAAATCTCGCCCCCTTCTCTCCATCGTCGGTTCGCGCAAATACACGCACTATGGCGAGCAAGTGACTCGAGAGCTCGCAACCGAACTGGCTCGGGCTGGCTTCGTCATTGTTTCGGGGCTGGCTTTCGGCATCGATGCCTTCGCCCATGAATCCACGCTCGATGCAAATGGACAAACAATCGCCGTTCTCGGTTCTGGAAACGATGACGCAACCCTTTCCCCTCAGACGCATGTCGATCTGGCGCATCGCATACTCGATGCCAGAGGAGTCATCATCACAGAGTTCGCCCCCGGAACGCCCGGCAACATGGGAACCTTCCCGGCGAGAAATCGCATCATGGCTGGCATGAGTCTCGGAACCATCGTCATCGAAGCGGCCGAGGAATCTGGTAGCCTCATCACGGCGCGCCTCGCTCTCGATTACAATCGCGAAGTCTTTGCCGTCCCAGGATCTATCTTTTCGCCAGTTTCAGCCGGAACCAACGGACTTCTCAAACAAGGTGCCAAGGTGGTCACCGGTATCCAGGACATCCTCGAGGAGCTTGCCCCCCATCTTCCTCGTGCCGAGAAGAATATCGAGCACGAAGCGCGGATCGAACGCCTCTCGTCTGAAGAAAAAAACCTCTTCAGCCTCCTCTCACATGAGCCCCTCCATGTTGACAAGATTATCGAAGCTTCTAAACTAGAAACGACATCCGTAAATTCTCTTCTCGTGAAACTGGAGATGCAGGGTCTCGTGAAAAACATCGGGAACATGCACTACATTCGTCTCCAATAATTTTCTTCATACTCTTTCTCCATGAAGCTCCTCATCGTCGAATCCCCCTCGAAAGCCAAAACGATCGAAAAATACCTGGACGGCGAATACAAGGTGGTCGCCTCTATCGGACATATCCGCGATCTTCCGAAGAGCAACAAGCAGGCCATCGACATTGAGCATGGCTTCAAGCCACACTATGTCATCACGCCCGGAAAAGAAGATGTCGTCGAGGAAATCAAGCGCCTAGCCCACAAGGCCGAGGTCGTCCTTCTCGCAACCGACCCTGACCGTGAAGGCGAGGCTATCGCTTGGCATTTGGCGGAGACATCCGAACTCAAGAATCCGAAGCGCGTTCTCTTCTACGAGATCACACCCGAAGCCGTAAAGGAAGCCATCAGTCATCCGCGCCGCCTTGACCAAAACCTCCGGAAGGCCCAGGAAGCGCGGCGCGTCCTCGACCGTCTCGTTGGCTACGATCTCTCGGGCCTCATCTGGAAAAAAGTGCGCTATGGTCTTTCGGCTGGGCGAGTCCAATCGCCAGCGCTCCATATTCTCGTCGAGCGTGAGAAGCTCATTCGCGCCTTCAAGCCTGAAACCTACTGGGTCATCACCGCACTCTGCACGACCGTCGGGAGAGAAGAGATCCTCTTCACTTGTACCGAGGAACCGCGCGACAAGAAACTCGTCGACGAAATACTCAGGAAGGGAAAGACTGAGGACTGGAAAGTCCAGGATGTTACCGAAAGCGAAGCCGTCCGTCGCCCCCGTCCGCCTTTCACGACTTCAACTCTCCAGCAGGCGGCCAGTTCACGCCTCGGGTTCTCTCCGAGCCGAACCATGCGCATCGCCCAAAAGCTCTACGAGGCCGGACACATTACCTACATGCGCACCGACTCGACCAACCTGAACAAGGGTGCCGTTTCACACATGCTCGAATTCATCGAGAAAAATTTTGGGAAGCAGTATGTCGCCATGCGTACCTATAAAACCAAAAGCAAGAATGCCCAAGAAGCGCATGAAGCCATCCGCCCAACGCACATGGATGAGAAGATGTACGGCCATGGAGAGGAAGAGAAGAGGCTCTATACGCTCATCAAGTCTCGAACGCTCGCTTCCCAAATGGCCGACGCCCAAATACTCCGTACGCGCATTCTCGCCAATACCATTTCTAAAAGCCTCCCTGATTTCGCCGCTTCCGGAAGCCGCCTTCTCTTTGACGGATGGCTCAAGGCGGATCCACAGGCCCGCGACGAGGATGTCGAGCTCCCGAAAGTCACGGCTGAGGAAAAACTAGCACTCAAAGAGATCAAGGATGAAGAAAAGGCGACCACGCCCCCGAACCGCTACACGGAAGCCGGTCTCGTCAAAGAGCTTGAAAAGCGTGGCATTGGCCGGCCTTCAACCTATGCCGCTATCATCTCGACCATTATCACGCGCGGCTATGTCGTGAAAGACGGCAAAGCCCTCGTTCCGACCGAAACCGGCGAAGTGGTGGATGATTTTTTGGCCGCTCACTTCGCCCACTTCGTTTCCGACAGCTTCACGGCTGAAATGGAAAACAAGCTTGATGATATCGCCAATGGAGATCGGGATTATACCGAAACACTTTCTGAGTTTTATGGACCATTCACCAAGGAGGTAAAGAGCAAGGACAAGCTTGAAAAAATGACCAATCTCGGGCCAGCTCCCGACGACATCAAGTGTCCCAAATGCGAAAGTGACATGATTATCAAGCTCGGCAAGGGTGGAAAATTCTACAGCTGTTCACGCTTCCCCGACTGTGAGGGTGCGCTCACCATGGAAGGCAAAGAGCTCGAGGGCCCGAAAAAGACCGGCGAGATCTGTCCCGAGTGCGGTAAGGGCGAGCTCGTCGAGCGCGAAGGAAAGTATGGAAAATTTATCGCCTGCGGCAATTATCCCAAGTGTAAATACATCCGAAACGACGAATCTGCTGATCGGCCGACTACCGGCATCAAATGCCCGCTCTGCAAAACAGGCGAGATGGCCGAACGCCGCGGACGCTATGGTGTCTTCTACAGTTGCACCAATTATCCCAAGTGTAAGAATGCCATCAAGGCTAAACCAACCGGCAACATCTGCTCCTACAAGCGCGAGGACCGTGGCGAACAGCCCTGCGGCGCACTCATGATGGAAGGCACCAAGACCATCCCTGAGCGTTGTAGCGACCGGACCTGCCCCAATCACAATCCGCACAAATTGGAAAAGAAGTAATTTCTTGTTTTTGAAAAAATGAAAACGACGATCTCAATTGCTGAGTCGTCGTTTTTTCGAAGCGCCAGCTAATCAGGGGGCAAGCGAATGGACAGGCGGTGATTGGAAAATTCCCTCGCTCACTTCTCCACTCCCCTTGAGGCAGTGCTCCCCGATCCCGAGAACCGCTTCGACATGCTTGCCGTCCTCAGATACCAGAAGCTGAATACTCATCTCTCCTGGAAAAGCTTCCCGTAGCCTGGCCGCTCCTGTATAGGCCGGGTTGGCCGAATTGGAAGCGAACTGGACTTCGGGGTGTCTTGCGATGCAAGATTTAGGCTCAAGAAGCGGCGCCTCTTCAACGAGTCCCGTCGCCCTGACAGAGTGAAGTGCAGGGAGCGGAAAATCGAGTATCGACATCATGGACTTCCGAAATACCCCCCGCTCCAGCGAGACAAAGAGGTGTGCCTCACATGTCCCTTCGCGTTCACAGCGATACAAGAAGGCGCGAGCCTCTACATCTTCCTTCAGCGGTTGGGAGTGAGCCGCCAAAACAGGCACATTATTCATAAATCCTCCAGTCCGTGGAAAAATGAAACAAAAAAAGCATCCAGTTTTTTCCTTCTCGATGCCATCAAAGTACTGCGAACATTATGGCGTAAAACTGTTTTTTTGTCAATGAGAGAAGACTCTTTTTAATGGCTTATTCAAGCCATTAAAACACCCTCTTGGGCCAATTGAAGAGATAGGAAAAGACGAAGAGGGAAAGGGAGAAAAGAGCGATGGTCGCGCCGCTCGGAAGTTGCCATCCAAAGGCCACGAAGAAACCGGTCATGACCGCCATTTCCGAAAAAAGAATGCTCAGAAAAAGAGTCTTTTGAAAACCGAAACGCCACTGCATGGCGGCCAAAACCGGAAGAACAATAAGAGCACTCACTAAAAGAACTCCGACGATCTTGATGGCGATAGCGACCACCAGGGACGCAATGAGCATGAAAAGGGTGTTGAGCCGATTCACATGGACGCCATTTACCCTGGCGAGATCCTCGTCGAGAGCCACGACAAAAAGCTTCTGATAATTCAGGAAAAAGAAAGTGAGAAGTACAATGGCAACCATCACCAAGAGAGAGAGGTCGAGCCCAGTGACTGAGGCGAGGTTGCCAAAAAGATATCCTTCGATTTCATCTCCGTTCACATTTTGGAGGGCGAAGAGGAGAAGGGCGATGGCCAGGCTCCCGGAAAGAAAGACTGCAAGCGTCGCATCTGAGAGAATACGCCTCGACTGGCGGAGCATCTCAATCCCCCATCCACCGATGACCGCCACGATCATGGCTCCAGCCGTAATTGGTATGTGAAAGAGAAGGCCGATAGCGACTCCAAGGAGAGAGACATGCGCCAGCGTATCAGCCAAAAGCGAAAAACGACGAACGACCAAGAACATTCCGACCAACGGTGAAAGAAGGCCAAGGAGAAGTGCTACTCCGAGGGAATAAAGGAAAGAGGTGTTTTGGAGGATATCAGCGTCCATGCTCGTATATCTCTGTGGCGTGCCAGGCACGAAGACCAAAGGCTGACTCAATGACCGCTTGTGAGTGAAGCCCTTCGGCTGGTCCGAAGTAAACGACCTTGCGATTTAAACAGAGAGCGGTCTTGGCATTGTGCGCGAGGGCTTCAAGATCGTGTGAGACAAGAAAGATAGTAATTCCATGCTCTGTATTCAACTGCTTGAGAAGAGAAAAGAAGGCTTCCTCCCCAGCAAAGTCAACACCACTGGTCGGTTCGTCAAGAATGAGGAGTTCTGGTTCGGAAATAAGGGCTCGCGCAATAAAGACCCTTCGCTCCTCGCCTCCTGAGAGTTCACCAATGCGCCGATCGAGAAGTCCTCGAACATTCACCATATCGATGGCTTTTTCCATCGGAAGGCATTCTTTTTTCCGAAAATTTCCGAAGTGATGTTGCTCTCCATGCAGTCCCGACTCGATAACCTCGCGCACGGTCGCCGGAAAGGTCTTGTCTCCCTGAAACACATCCTGAGGAATGTAGCCAATCTTATCCCAATCAGAAAAACTTTCAATCGGCTTTCCAAAAAGCTCAATGGATCCCCTTTTGAGAGGAAGAAGACCAAGAATAAGCTTGAGAAGGGTCGTTTTCCCAGAACCATTTGGCCCGACGGCCCCCAGATAATCACCCGGAAGCACTTCAAGACTTACGCCCTCAAGAATGAGATCGCGCGATGGATATTGATAAGAAAGATTCTTTATGGAGATGATTGGGTTTTGAGACATAGGCATCCTTAGTGAGATTGTACTCGTATTTTGGCTTTCCTCGAAATCTTTCTTCCTTGGCATTTACTACACAAGCCATAGAACTCGACCGCATGGCGGGAGATGGTGAATTGCAGTTTCTTGGAAAAAGCATCAACTGTCTGAAGGAGCTTGGTTTCCTGGATCGGAATGTCAAAGATCCTCTCGCAACTGAGACAGACGAGATGGTGATGATGTGTGCGTTCCATGAGCTCATAGTAGCGCGACTCATCACTCACGCTCACTTTCTCGACAACACCAGCCATCTCGAGAAGCTCCAGATTCCGGTACACGCTCGTCTTGTTCGCCCGGGATCCCTTGGCTTCCAGGCGTTTTTGTAAATCGGGAATAGAAAGGGGAGCGTCTGAGGCATGAAAAAGTTCCAAAAGACGGCATCGCAAGGGTGTCACTTTCACTTTATTTTTTTCGAGTTTGAGAAGACAGTCTTTGAGCATACTGTCATATTAATGCAACTGAGTTGCTTTTGTCAAGAAGGGAGTCCTAAACCACTTCAGATACGGAAATATTCTCTCTTGGAGATCAGTCGCGCAAAGGCATTGCTTGAGACGGGACGCCTCGTGTAGAGTAGAGTTACCAGTATGGCCAATCCAATCATCGAAAGCCTCTCCAAAGCCGCTCCCCGCCCGTTTTCCAGCGAAGACGAGAAGCGTTTGACTGAGGCCTATCTTTTTTCCAAAAAAGCCCACGAGGGCCAGCTCCGACGCTCCGGTGAGCCCTACATCACCCACACCATGCATGTTGCTCGGATCCTCTCTGAAATGGGTATGGATACGACGACCATTATCGCCGGCCTTCTCCACGATGTTCCCGAGGACACCCAGATAACGCTCGCCGATGTGGAGAAAGAATTCGGACCGGAGGTAAGCTATCTCGTCGATGGAGTCACCAAGCTCGGCAAGATCAAATTGCGCAGATCCAGAGAAGAATATTTCCTCGAAAATCTCCGCAAGATGTTTCTCGCCATGGCCAAAGACATCCGTGTCGTCATCATCAAGCTCGCCGACCGACTGCACAACATGCGCACCCTCGACCATGTTCCGACTGAGAAGCAGCAGCGTATCGCCCAAGAGACCATGGAGATTTACGCCCCCATCGCCAATCGTCTCGGCATCGGAGAGGTCAAGGGTGAGCTCGAAGACCTCTGCTTCAAGTACCTCGATCCGGAAAATTACCACGAGACCAAAAAGATTGAAGAAACCTACCTGAAACAAGGCGGAGACTACATCAAAGAAACACAGCGCCTCATCAAGCACCTTCTCGAGAAAGAAAAAATTAAAGCCATCGACATCAGCGGGCGGACCAAGCACCTCTACCGGCTCTTCAAAAAGCTCGAGCGGCACGACATGGACATCAAGCGCGTCTATGACCTCGTGGCCATTCGCATCATTGTTCCAGAAATCGCCGATTGCTACGAAGCCTTGGGAATCGTTCACAAGGAATACCGCCCCATGGTTGGCCGGATCAAAGACTACATCTCACTTCCCAAGCCAAACGGCTATCAATCTCTCCATACCACCGTCTTTGGTCCCGAGGGGCGCATCCTCGAGATCCAGATCCGCACTCAGAAAATGCACAGTGAGGCGGAGCTCGGTATTGCCGCACACTGGATCTATAACGAACAAGAGAAAAGGAGCTGGCGAAATCTTTTCTTCCGGAAGAGAACTGAAGCAGCCGTCCTCCCCAAAGATCTCACCTGGGTGAAACAGCTTCAGGAATGGCAGAAAGAGGTCGGCCGGGACGATGAGGAATTTCTCCGTGGACTCAAGATCGAATTCTTCAAGAACCACATCTTTGCCTTCACCCCGAATGGCGACATCATCGATCTGCCTGAAGAAGCGACGCCGGTCGACTTTGCCTATGCCATTCACAGCGACATCGGTGACAGTACCGTCGGGGCCAAAGTCGATGGCAAGATGGTCCCGCTCGACTACCGGATCGAAAACGGTCAGGTCGTGGAAATCCTCCGTGAAAAAAACAAAAAAAAGCCGAGCCGCGACTGGCTGGACTTCGTCAAGACTTCTAACGCCAAAGCGCACATCCGCCGCTCTCTTCGTCACGACGGCCTCTTTTCGAACGAAAAATAGGCTCTATTCCTTCGTCGCTCGCATGACTTCTTCGAGGGAAGTTATCCCTTGAACGATTTTCTGGAAACCATCTTCCACCATGGTCGCCATGCCGTTTTTCCGAGCCTGAACTTCGATCATTTCTGTGGTAGCCGACTGGGTGACCATCTTCTTGATGTCGTCGTCCATTTCGAGGACTTCGTAGATACCGACGCGGCCGCGATACCCCTCCCCGCCGCACTGCTCACAGCCAGGCGCCTTGAAGAAAGACACACCTTCCCAGCTACTTATTTTCTCAAACTGCTTGGCCGTAGCCGGATCTTTTTTCAGGAAAGCGAGAATCTCATCGAGCGTATAGGATTTCTCCAGCGTCTCGATCTCTTTAGCTTCAAGCTTGTAGGGCTTCTTGCATTCCGGACAGAGCCGCCGGACCAGGCGCTGGGCAATGATGACATTGACAGTCGAGGCAATGAGGAAGGGCTCAGCTCCCATGTCCAGCATGCGAGGGAGCGTCGCCGCGGCAGAATTCGTGTGGAGGGTCGAGAGCACGAGATGGCCCGTCATGGCCGCATGCATGGCGATTTCGAGCGTTTCTTGGTCACGAATCTCACCAACCATGATGATGTCCGGGTCCTGGCGGAGAAGAGACCGAAGGGCGGCGGCAAAGGTCATGCCGATCTTGGGGTTCACCTGGGTCTGATTGACTCGTTGCATGCGATACTCCACCGGATCTTCAACGGTAGAGATATTTACTTCAGGCGTGTTCAAGATATCGAGTGCGGTATAGAGTGTCGTCGTCTTCCCCGATCCCGTCGGTCCCGTCACAAGGATGATGCCGTTCGGTTTGTTGATTTCGCGATGAATAATTTCGAGCGGCCCGCCGACGATACCCATCTTCTCAAAGGTCAGTCCGTGGGAGGATTCATCGAGAAGACGCATGACGACTTTCTCGCCGTCGAAAATAGGAAGGATGCTGACACGAAAGGCAATCTTGTAGTCGTCTTTTTCGATCTTGAAGCGACCGTCCTGCGGGAGTCGGTGCTCATCGAGCTTGAGGTTTGAGAGAACCTTGATGCGAGCGACGAGCCCAGTGGCAACATCCCTTGGGAGCGTCATGGCATCGTGGAGAACACCGTCGATGCGATAACGCACGACGACATCTTTCTCCTGCGGTTCGATGTGGATATCCGAGGCAGACTGGAGAATGGCATGCTTCAAGAGTGTGTCCACGATGCGGATGATGGGGAGTCCGGCCGCGATCTTCTCGAGGTCCCCGTCGCTTTCCTCAGATTCCTTGTTCACCTCATCGGTCAGGATATCTCCAAATTCCGCCTTGAGACTTTTCTCGTACTGCCGGAGTATCGTTTGGATGCTTTCGCGCGTTGTGAGGCAGGGTACGATCTTCAGTCCAGTTTTCTTCTTGATGAAATCGATCGTCTGGAGATCATCTGGATTGAGCATGGCCACCTTCAAGTTGGTCCCCGTCTTCTGAAAGGCAACGATGTTGGATTTTTTGGCGATTGGCTCCGGGACGATGCTCAGGATCTCAAAGGGAATGGTTTCCTTCGTGAGATCGACAAATGGAATACCCAAAACATAGGCGTAGACCTTCTGGAGTTCCTCCTCCTTGATGAGTTCTTTCTCGAGAAGATAGCTCCCGAGTTCTTTTTGCTCGGCTTTCGCCTTGGTTATCGCCTCTTCGAGCTTGTCTTTGGCGATGACATTTGAGTCAAGCAAAAACTCCTCGAGTTGGACTGCATTGATCCGCATAGAAATTTTGTTTCGGTTTTCCAGGGAGTAGAATTGCGAGCAATGGTCGTGAGAATATTCTTAGAATACCCGCCTTTATCCTTCTGTGAGGATCTAACAGAGCATCTTTTATCTCAAGAAAACTCGAAATTTCACTTCCTGGTTTTGTCTCTCAATTATAGCATCAAAAAAGAGGCTCGAGCGAGCCTCTTTTTTCGTCTAAATTTTTCTCCCCTTCGATAAACTCAGGGTAACCATGCGCCTGTCGAATGGCTACATCATACCGCTCATATCAGGCATGCCGGCACCGCTATCCTTCTTCTCTTCCGGAAGATCAACGACGGCCGCTTCCGTCGTGAGAACAAGCGCGGCCACCGAAACAGCGTTCTCGAGGGCTGTCCGGGTCACCTTCAAGGGATCAATAATCCCGGCTTTCACCATGTCGGATTCATAACGATTCTCGAGCGCGTTGTAGCCGTAATTTTCATTCTTGTTCTCGACGATCTTGTTCAAGACAACGCTCGATTCCACCTGCCCGGTGTTCTCTACGATCTGGCGGAGCGGTTCCTGAAGCGCCTGGAGAAGCGTCATGTAGCCGGCCTTGAATTCATTGTCATCGAAGTCTTTCGAGTTTTCTTTCTGCTGCATGACCTTGGTGGCCGCTCTGACGAGAGCCGTCCCTCCACCGGCGACAATCCCCTCGGCAATGGCCGCCTTGGTAGCCGCGACGGCATCCTCCATCTTGTGCTTGAGGTAAGTGAGCTCCGTTTCCGTGGCCGCTCCCACGCGGATAACCGCGACACCGCCCGCAAGCTTGGCCATGCGCTTTTTGAATTTCTCCTTCTCATACTCGCTCTCCGATTTCTCCGCGAGAGTCTTCAAGAAAGCGGCCCGAGACTCGATGTCTTTCTTTTTCCCTTTGCCGCCGACAATCGTCGTGTCATCCTTGGTCGCGATCACTTTCTGGGCCCGACCGAGCAGGTTGAGTTCAGTCGTCTCGAGCTTCATCCCCTTGTCCTCGGTAATAAGCTGTCCTCCCGTCAGTATGGCCAAATCCTCGAGCATGGCCTTGCGGTCATCGCCGAATCCCGGCGCTTTGACGGCCAAAACATTCAGGACTCCCCGGAGCCGGTTCACGATAAGCGTCGCCAAAGCCTCGCCGTCCACATCATCCGCAATGATGACGATGTCTTTCTTTCCGGCCTGGGCCATTTTTTCGAGAATGGGAAGGACTTCTTGGATGGAAGAGATCTTTTTGTCCGTAATGAGAATGTATGGATCCTTCACCTCGGCCGATTGATTGGCAGCGTTGGTCATCATGTAGGGCGAGATGTAGCCCTTGTCGAAGTTCATTCCCATGACGATTTCCTTGGAAAGACCCAATGTCTGGGATTGTTCGGTCGTCACCACTCCGTCCTCGCCGACCGTTTCCATGACATCCGCTATCATCTGGCCCATTTCTTTGTTTTCAGCCGAGATGGTTGCCACCTGAGCTTTTTCTTCCTTGGAGCTGATTCTCTTGGAATTCTTTTTCAAGACGGCCACGATATCGTTCTTGGCCGCTTCCATCCCACGGCGAATACCAATCGGATTGACGCCGGTCTCGACAAACTTCAACCCTTCACGGACAAGAGCCTGGGTAATGACGGTCGCGGTCGTGGTCCCGTCACCAGCCACATCGTTGGTTTTGTCCGCCACTTGTTTGATAAGCTCCGCTCCGAGATTCTCAAACGGGTCCTTGAGTTCGATGTCCTTGGCGATGGTCACACCATCATTCGTGATAGTCGGTCCGCCGTAGGATCTCCCGAGAATGACATTCCGGCCGCGCGGCCCAATGGTCACGCGCACGGCATTGGCGACTTTATCGATCCCTGCTTTGATCTTTTTGCGAGCATCTTCACTATAGATAACTTGCTTGGCCATGGTAGAAAATTTAGGGTGAATTATGCAAATATTAAATTAGCACTCTCAATTATAGAGTGCCAAAAAATGCGTGTCAACCCCGCTACGTTCGGCACTCAATAGCGGGAGATGGTGAAGCAAGCGATCGAACCGATGCCAAGGAATATGCCGGCGAGTTCCACCAGGGAGAGCCGATCGGGGAAAAAGATGTAACCGACCAAGGCCACCACAATCATATTGAAGATGAGGATGGAATATGACGCAGCTGCGAAATCTGCTCGCCGCAACATGAATCCATAGACCGATAGAGCGATTGCGTAGACCAGGATAGCGGCCACATACCAGGCATGATGAGACAAAAGCGAAGCGGACTGGCCGGTCGACCATTCCTTCATGAGGATGTCCCCCAGAGCAAGTGCTATCCCCACGGCCCCTAGTATGGCCAAGACTTGATAAGACATATTTTTCAAGTTTATCTTATTAGATCTTGAAAATAATCACATCCCCATCCTCAACAATGTATTCTTTGCCCTCAAGACGGAGTACGCCCTGGTCACGAGCCGTGCTCCAGGCACCAATTTGGAGGAGCTTGTCGCAATGAATGACTTCGGCCCGGATGAATTTTTCCTCGAAGTCTCCATGGATGGCCGCACCCGCTTGAGGCGCGGTCGAACCCCGATGAATGGTCCAGGCACGGGATTCATCCTCGCCGGTCGTAAAGAATGTGATGAGACCGAGGATTTCATAGGCTTTCCGGGCGAGATCCGAAAGGTGCGACTCAAGCCCCATTTCGGCGGCCTCTTCGAGAGAAAGCTCCATGAGTTCCTCCTCGATCTTGATGTCGAGTTTCACATGCGGCCTGGTTTCAAGCTCTGGGGAAAGTTTTTTCTCGATATCCGAAACATTATAGGCAAAAAGGAATGGCTTGGCTGTAAGAAGCTGGAGGTCTCGAGCGATCTTTTTCTCGGTTTCGTCGGTAATCGCGTCGATGACGGAATTGGCCAATCTTCCCTCGTTCAAAGCGATAATCAGCTTCTCAAGAATCTCCATTTCAATGATTGCCTCCTTCTTCCCTCCCCGGGCTTCTTTGGCAGTTTTGTCTTTTCTTTTGGTCGCGGTCTCCAGGTCAGCCAGAATGAGCTCGGTATGAATGACATCAATATCGTGCTCCGGATCGATCTTGTTGTGAACATGAATGATGTCGCTGTTTTCAAAAACGCGCACCACTTCGACAATCGCGTCCACTTCCCGAATATTGGCGAGGAACTTATTTCCAAGCCCCTCCCCAACTGAAGCGCCCTTGACGAGCCCGGCGATGTCCACAAATTCAATAACTGCCGGAACAGTTTTCTTGCTTCGCGATAGCGCGACGAGCCTGTCGAGCCGTGGGTCAGGCACCTCGACGATTCCCACATTCGGTTCGATCGTGCAAAAAGGATAATTATTGATGTCGACAGCCTTCTTTGTGAGCGCCTTGAAAAGCGTGGATTTCCCCACGTTTGGAAGACCGACAATGCCGACTTTCAAGCTCATAGATGTTTCTTACATTCACCAAGTGGCCGTCCCTCTATCAAGGGGATTGTGCCAAGAAGAAAGGCCTCTGTCAACGAGAGAGAGCGCTTTTCCTCATGCTATACTGGAGGCGTATTTCTTTGCTTATCGCTTTTGTTATGGACAAAAAAATCTTCAAGGCCTACGATGTACGCGGGATTTACCCGACCGAAATCGACGACGAGACACTCTACAAGATCGGTCGGGCCGTTGTCTTACATTTCAACGCCAAAAAAGTGGCCGTCGGCCGAGACATTCGCGCTTCTTCCCCAGCTCTCTGGAAAAGCTTTACGGATGGGGTTATGGAGCAAGGAGCGGATGTCGTAGACCTCGGCATCATCACCACTCCCATGGTGCACTTCGCTGCGGGCCGGCTCGAGGTGGACATCGCTGTTTCCATTACCGCCTCCCATAACCCCCCGGAATACAATGGCATCAAGATCGATCTGAAAGAAGCCATCCCCGTTGGAGAAAAGAGCGGGCTCAAGGACATCCGCGATCTTGTCATCGAAAATAACTTTGCTCCGACACCTACCCGAGGCTCGCTGACCGAAGAGGATATCAAGCCGGCCTACTATTCCTTCTTCGCTTCCTTCGCCCGCCTCGGCGACAAGAAATTCACCCTCGCCATCGACACCGCCAATGCCATGGGCGTCATCGAGCTTCCTATTTATGAGCAATTCAAAGAC
>JBDTWF010000072.1:0-5298 GCA_040006815.1 Candidatus Moraniibacteriota bacterium
TGCTTGAGTTTTTCCATCTCTCTCCCGGTACCCACGATCACCAGTGGAAGATTCAACTTATTAAAAGCATCGATAACGACATCGACCCGTTTGGCTTCTGTCAGACGGGAAACAACCAAAAAATAATTCTTCTCCTCCTTTAGCGTATCTTCCTCCTGTTTTCCAAGAGGAGCAACGGGTGGGTAAATAACCACCGAATCGCGGCGATAGTATTTTTGGATGCGACTTGCCGTGTATTCTGAATTTGCAACAAGAACATCCGGCCGATCAGCCGCTTCCTTGTCCCAAAGGCGAATGTAGCTCATGAGTAAACGACGAAATATCTGCCGCTTCTCCCGAAGTGCCGGGTGCCAGTGATGGCTATCCCAGAAAAAGCGCGTGGGAGAATGAAGGTAGGCGATATGACGCGTATTGAGACGCGTCACAATACCCTTACTCCATGCCCCAGAAGAAGAAATAACAAGATCAAAATCCCGAAGATCAAAGGTCTCGACGGCCACTGGAAAAAAAGGAGTCAAAAGCCAGTAGCGCTTCCGGAGCCACTTGGGAAATTTCTGTAGGAATGAAGTACGGATAACTCGGCCAGGGAAAATACATCCGGTCATCGCTTGATTCTCAAGCAGGGTATAGATCGGAGCTTCCGGATACATCGAGGAGAGCTCCTTCAAAACACGCTCCGCTCCACCAAAGGCGAGCAAAAAATCATGCACCAAAGCTATCTTATGGGATTTTTCATTCATAGTTCAAACCTTACAAAAGCCCCCTGATTCGCTCGGCGGTCGTTTGCCAGCTAAATCGAGCGGTGTTCGATCTCCCTTTCACAATTATATCAGCCCTCTTTTCCTGATTGGCCACCAGGCTCTCCATGGCGAGAGCAATGGCTTCTGGCTGTAATGGATCCACCAAGATCGCTCCATCACCGGCCACCTCGGGAAGAGAGGAAGTATTTGAAGTAATGACGGGCGTTCCGACGGACTGAGCCTCCAGGACAGGAATGCCAAAGCCTTCATACAGCGTGGGAAAAAGAAAAGCCTCAGCATTCTTCAAAAGCTCCCACTTTTTCTCTTCTGAAACATACCCGGGCTCAAGGATGTCTTCGGAATATTTGCTCTTTGTGCGTTGCTCTTTGATCTTTTTGTATCCATACCCAGGCTTCCCCGCAAGGATCAGCTGATGAGAGGAGCCGGTCTTCTCCTTAAACACATCAAAGGCTTCGATCACCCGAGCGATATTTTTTCTTTCCTCAAGACGCCCGACAAAAAGAAAAAAAGGCTTATTTTGAGATTCTCCCGTTTTCCCTCTCCCGTTCCCCTCCTCGTTAAAACCTTCATAAATAACTGTTACCTTTTCGGCTGGGACATGATACAGCCGGAGGAGGTCCCGTTGAGTATTCTCTGAAACCGCGATGATCTTCTCTGCAAACCGACAAGAGAAAAGGATCGAAAGCCGCATATACCACCGATCAGAGAAAGAATAGCTTTCGGGACAGATTTCGTACTCCAGGCCATGAATGGTGACAATGGTTTTCTTGGGATGGATCAGAGGAACTACATGTGCAGGAACAAAAAGGGTATCCGGCATATGAAGAAGCATTTCAAGAGAAAGTCGTCCTTGCGTCCAAAGGCGCGGTGCCCACAACCTCTTAATCTTCCAGTTCTTAGGAAGCGTGAAATCTACTCCTTGCCCAGGGCGCATGTACAAAATCACCCGCGCTTCCTGCGGTAAAGCAGCTCGCAAATGCTTGATGACCTGATAGCTGTATTCTTCGATCCCTGTGCGCCGAGAGAGAAAGGCTCGTGAGGCATCGATGCCAATAATCATAGAAGAAAAATTACTTCCCTAGCATGAGACTGCGCTTATAGATCTCGAGATTCTCTAATACGATCCCCGTCCCTTTGACGACGCAGAAGGCCGGGTCTTCGGCTACATAACACGGAACATTGATAGTCTTGGTAATGAGTTGATCGAGATACTTGAGCTGAGCCGTCCCTCCGGAAAGGACCATGCCCTTGTCCATGATGTCAGCAGCCAATTCCGGAGGTGTCTCCTGGAGGACTTGCTTGATGACATTGATGATTTCCCGAAGCTCATCCTGGATAGCCTCAGTCACCTCATTCGATGAGACAAGGATAGTCTTGGGTAATCCCCCCATTAGATCCCTGCCGCGAACCTCGATATGGTCCTCCTTCACCTGTGCGATGGCCGAACCGATCTTTACCTTGATCTCTTCGGCCGTCCGATCACCAATAGCCAGGCTGTACTTCCGCTTGATGTAATCCGAGATCGCCTGGTCAATCTTGTTGCCACCCACCCGAGCGCTGTGAGCCGCCACCACTCCACCGAGCGAGATGATGGCTATTTCTGATGTTCCGCCCCCGACATTGATGATCATGTTCCCCTGAGCTGTATGAATGGGAATGCCCGCACCGATAGCCGCGAGGATCGGCTCTTTCACGACATAGGCCGCCTTCGCGCCGGCCTTGATGGCGGCGTCAACGACAGCGCGACGCTCAGTCGAGGTAATTCCCGCCGGAATGGAAAGAACGACTTCCGGACGGAAAAATCGGAAACGGCCGGTCACACGGTTGATAAAGTATTTAAGCATGGCTTCAGTGACGCGGTAATCAGCAATGGCACCGTCACGAAGCGGCTGGCTCGCGATGATGGTATCTGGCGTTCGCCCGAGCATTTCCTTAGCCTCATTACCGACGGCCAACACTTTGTTCTCAAAAAGAGAAATAGCTACTACTGACGGCTCGTTCACGACGATTCCTTGTCCGGGAACAAAGACCAGCGTATTGGCCGTCCCGAGATCGATCCCAATTTTTCGGACCCACAAGGCCATACTTGTTTATTCTTGATTGACCCGCTTGATAACAGCCCCTATTTTCTGAAGACGCTCTTCAATCTTTTCGTAGCCACGATCAACCTGGTAGATATCCTCGATAACTGTTTTCCCATGCGCCGAGAGTGCCGCAATGATGAGAGCTGCCCCAGCCCGAAGGTCAAAGCTCTTGATGACTGTCCCGCGAAGCTCGGCTGGTCCATGAAAAACTACTTGATGAGGATTCAAAATTGACGCTTTTGCTCCCATTTTTTCAAGTTCCGAAACATAATTAAAGCGACCCTCATACAGCGTGTCAAAGATCATCGTCTCGCCCTCTGCGAGAACCGCCAGAACTCCGAGGGGTGCCTGGATATCGCTTGGGATACCGGGATAGGTGCGCGTATCAATCTTTGTGACGGCCTTCATCGACTTTGCCGGAACGACGGTGATTTCGTTCTCCTTGATGGTAAAGTCCACGCCAAATTCGCGAAGTTTTTCAAGTACAATATCGAGATGATCTTCTCGTGCGTTGACCACCGTAATGGAACTCTTCGTCGCAGCACCCAAGATAAGAAATGTCGCCGCTTCATTGTGGTCAGGAATAATTTCATGGGCCACGCCTCGAAGCTTTTGATTTCCCGTGATGGAAAGCGTATGCGTCCCGAGACCCTCAATCTTCGCTCCGAGCTTCTCAAGGAAGTACCCCAAGTCCTCGACATGGGGCTCGGTAGCCGCGATCTTGATCGTCGTTGTCCCGGGCAGGGTTGCGGCAACCAGCATCGCATTCTCTGTCGCCGTAACTGACATTTCTTTCAAAACGACTTTTCCGGCCACACGACGAGCGGCATTGACCTGATACCCTTTTTCATCGTTTTTGATCATAACCCCAAGCTTCTCGAGTGCATCAACATGTGTGTCCACCGGTCGAGCACCGATGATGCACCCTCCCGGCTGGCGCAGGTCAAAAGAATCAAAACGGCCTGAGAGGGCTCCCAAGAGAAAGATGGAGGAGCGCAGGCGTTTTACCTTTTCTTGGTCGATTTTCTTCGGATCAATGTCCCGGGCCGTGATGGCGACTGTGTGGTCGGCCCTCCATTCCACCATTGCCCCGAGGCTTTCGATGATCTCGAGCATCCGAAAAACATCCTCAATCCGAGGGATATTAGAGAGAACGCAGGTCTCCCTCGTGAGGAGGCAAGCGGCAATGATTGGGGTAGCGGCGTTCTTGAGCCCCGAAACAGCAATCCGCCCCGAAAGGCTCTTTCCGCCTTCGATTTCAAAAACTTCCATAGTCTCGATTATAGCCGGAAAAAGGCTTTCTATCAAGCAAAAAACCCCTCAAGAAAGAGCGGTTTTTTTGCTTCGGTTGAGGCGCGCGAAGGCGCCATACGGGACAGGGAGACCTGTTCCTGAATTTGAAACCAGGGGTAGCTGGCTTTTGTTTTTGTTTTTGTTTTTCTGAAGGAACAAGAAAAAAAGAAAAACGGGCTTGCACCCGTTCTTTTCTTTTCTGAGCCAAGTATAGCACCTTTGGACCCTCCTGTCAAAGCGACTGTCCCTTGCGAAGGTAATCATAGGCCGAAAGCGCGCCCGTGACCCCGTCGCCCGCTGAAATATTGTTCTGTTTGTAGGGAGCGTCAGTCGCATCGCCAGTCGCAAAGATGCCAGGCTTGGATGTCGCCTTGGTCCGATGATCAAGGATTATTTCACCGCGCTCGTTCAGATCAACGATTCCCTTGAGAAAATCTGTGTTTGGGATCATGCCGATTTCGACAAAGACACCGTCAAGAGAAATAACTTTCTCCTCGCCCGTATTCTTGTCTTGGTAACGCAGTCCCTCGACATGCGCATCTCCGAGGATTTCCTGAGTGACCGAAAAATAGATCACCTTCACTTTGGGAGAAGCAAGAACCTTTTCCTGCGTGATCTTGTCTCCCTTCAGCTCTCCGGAACGAACGATCAAGACGACTTCCTTAGCATAGGGAAGAAGATCTTCGACTGCCTCAAGACCAGCGTTTCCGCCTCCAACTACCGCTACTTTCTTCTCACGAAAAAAAGGGGCATCGCAGGTCGAGCAATAGACGACGCCTTTCCCGTTAAATTTTTCTTCACCCGGAACATTCAAATGGCGATGGCGGCCACCGGTCGCAACAATGATCGTCTTGGTCGGATATTTCCCTTTGTCGGTCACGACCTCATATCCACCTTCAGCTCGTTCCGTGACGCCGGTTGCCCGTTCACCTACTTTAATCTCAATACCCTCCTGAGCCCGAAGATGTTTCTCCAGGGCCTGAGCAAATTCATAGCCCGGTAAAGAAACCGTTCCGATCCAGTTTTCTATCCCCGCTGAAACTGCTGACTGGCTTAAAAAATTCTCTGTGACAAAGAGAGTCTTCATCTGCTTCCGGGTTGCATAGACACCCGCCGCCACGCCCCCCGGTCCTCCTCCGATAATAACGACATCGTACATA
>JBDTWF010000073.1:0-16012 GCA_040006815.1 Candidatus Moraniibacteriota bacterium
TGAATCCTCATGCCGTCAAAGGAAACCCCGGGCAAAGCCCGGGGAGGAGGTCATTGTTGACTTTGTTCTTCCGTTGCCGTAAGCTCCGTGTACTTTATCCCCTATGAAGTCGCCACGATCTTCCGAAAAATCTGGTTCCCAACTCGTTTTTCCCATGCGCATCAATCGCTATCTCAAAGAGCGTGGATTTTCGACGCGTCGGGGAGCGGATGAACTCATCGAAGCTGGTCTCGTGCTCATCAATGGTGAGAAGGCCAAGCTCGGTGATCGGGTCCAGGCGAGTGACGAAGTGCGACTTTTGGGCGACGGGAGAGGGGAGGATGACGAGCTTCGTTATTTTGCCTACTACAAGCCACGCGGCATCATCTCGCACTCCCCTCAGCGCAATGAGAAATCCATTGCGGACCTCGTCCGTATCCCCAATATTTTTCCAGTGGGCCGTCTTGACAAAGCTTCGGAGGGACTCATGATCCTCACCAATGATGGCCGCGTGACCGAGCGGCTCCTCCATCCGAGATTCCAGCATGAAAAAGAATACGAGGTGAGTGTTCGAGAGTCTCTTCCTGAAAATATCACCACTCGCCTTGAGAACGGCATCCAAAGTGATGGCGAGCACCTCTCGGCTCGGAAAGTAGTGGTCATCGGATCTCGTCGCTTGCGCATCGTTCTCACTGAGGGGAAAAAACATCAGATTCGCCGCATGCTCGACTATCTCTCGCTTACCGTGGAGACGCTTCGACGCGTCCGCATCATGCATCTTACGCTCGGGACCATGAAGCCCGGGGAAAAGCGAAAGCTCGTGGGACAAGAAAAAAGGAAATTTCTCTCAGTTCTCGAGATCATTGATGAGCGTTGACAAAAAGAGAAAAGGACGCTAGGCTAGGGGTCAACTTTGAAACATGGTCACTCCGGTTCCGTCGGGAGTAGCTCGAGAGAACCCTCCTTTTCTCGAGCCGTAGAAGGGCTTGCTCTTCACTCTAGGCGGAACCAGGGGGATCATTGCGAGGTCCGCCCCTTTGGCGGACTTTTTATTGCTCCAAAACCAAAAGGGTGATACAAAGAGATTTCTTTAACAACAAAGGAGCACGCCATGGAGCCAGTTCTTTTCTATGAAGGCCCGCATTATATGTATTCAAACTTCGCTGCCTTCGCCGTCTCTTGGAATGATCGTTGGGCAATGACCGCCGAGCATCACTATCAAGCCGCCAAATTTTTCGGCGTGTCAGGCGAGATCGTCGAGGCGATCTATGCGGCTCAATCTGCCCATGAGGCCAAGCAAATCTCCAAGCGTAACAAGGAGAGAGTTCGACCGGATTGGGAAAAGAAGAAGCTTGAAATCATGGCGGACATCGTCTGGGCCAAGCTCATGCAACACGAGTACATCCAGCGGAAACTCCTCGCAACAGGGGACCGCGGTATGGTTGAGGATTCACCCCAGGATTCATTCTGGGGACGCGGTCCGGATGGCAACGGCCGGAACGAACTTGGGAGAATCTGGATGCGTGCTCGAGACAAACTATGCGCGCTAAAAAAAGCGCCTCCATGAGACCATGGAGAAAATCCACCACTCTTCCTTAGGAGCTTTCTAGGGGAGTTTTATTTTAAGCGGGTTTCGATAACTTTTTTCACCTCTGGAAAAAGTCTTTCAAGACCTTCTTTTTCTTCAGCAGTGAATTTCTGGAGGACATAGTCATGGAGGGTCGTGCAGATGCCATTTTCTGGAGTCGGCCGTCCTATGCCGAGGCGGATACGGAAGAAATCCTGGGTTCCAAGATGGTCGACGATATCCTGAACTCCATTGTGTCCGGCGGCGCGAGAGGAATCGGTAGTGCGAAACTTCCCTGATGGGAGGTCAACATCATCATGGATAACAATAAGGGTTGTGGGAGGGAGTTTATAGAAATCAAGAAGAGCCCGGACGCTTCTCCCTGATTCGTTCATAAAGGTAGCCGGCTTCAGGAGAACGAGTTTTTGAGCCCTGACTTTTCCAAAAGCGATCAGGCCAGAATATTTTTTGTCTTCTTTGAAATCATCAAAACCAAGACGCGCCCGCAAGTCATCCACGGCGAGGAAGCCTGCGTTGTGGCGGGTACCATCGTATTCGCGACCGACATTGCCAAGACCGACGATGATGATCATCGGGCTAGCGCTCTCGGGTCGGTTGCGGCGGAAGAGGTTCTTGAAAATCATAGTTTGTGAGGGCATCTTCGCCCGGAGGAAGCGTTTCGTCGTCAAAACTTGTTCGAGTGAAAAGGATGACGAAGTCGCTGTTTTGAGAAGAGGCGGTGGTATTCTCCGGGAGACTCTCTGTTTTCTCCAAATTATACCGACGGAGCAGGGCATCCAGCGTAAAAGGTTTCGCGAGCCCAGTCTTGTCTTGTATCATAGCGGTTTCTCCTATCTTTTCCAAAGATGGGAGTACGGTGAGGGTCACTTCTTTGAGTTCAAATTCGCTTTGAAGGGACTGCCGGAGCATCTCGGCCGCACTCGCGCTTTTCCCGGTGGCAAGGATCTTCAGGCTGGATTTTTCTCCCTGAATTTTGGCTCGCATCTCTCTCTCGTGTTCCGCGTCAAAGAGATTCTCTGCAAGGAGGCGAACTTCGTCCCAGCTTCCGCTTCGAGGAACCAAGATAAAGGCTGGGCCCGAAGGCGTATCGATGTGGCTCACCCGAAGCAAGCTTTCCTTTTTCCAGGCATCCACGACCGAGGTCGAGACATTTTGTGTATCATAGCTCTGGCCGATCTCGATGAACCTCTTCAACTCTTCAGGAGCAATATCTGTCGTGATGCTTTTCCCGAGACTCGAGAGGAAGTTATGGAGCGTGAAAGGATTGAGGAAAACAGGAAAGGAGAGGGCGCGCTCCCGCATGGCTTGCAGGATTTGCTGTTGGCGCTTGGCTCGCCCGAAGTCGCCTTCGGGGTCATTGTGGCGCTCGCGGGCATACTTGAGGGCCGTTGCTCCGTCCAGGCGTTGCCAGCCAGCCGTGATATCAAAGGTCTCATAGCTGTAGTTCTTGCCTGGATAACGCGGATCATGAAAGTCCCGCACCACATCGACTGAAATCCCTCCCAGAGCATCCACTACTTTCTCGAAGCCATCGAAATCGATGACGGCAGAATATTGGATAGGGAGTCCAGTCATGAATTCTACACTTTTCTTGATGATGTCAGCGCCGGCGTTATTGGAAAGACCGATCTGGTACAGGGAATTGATTTTAGTGGAAGTCCCGGTGCCAGGAATGGGAGCGAAGAGGTCGCGCGGAAGAGAGAGGAGAGCAACGCGCTTTCCCTTGGTATCGAGACTCATGATCATAACCGAGTCCGTGAGATTCTTCCCCGGATAGTGCTCGCCGGCTCGCCCGAGGAGGAGGATGTTCACTCGTCCAGCAGTTTCGCCCTTGAGGGGAGCACTTTTTTGGAAAAGGCTTTGTCCGACGGCGCGCATGCTTTCAAAAAAAGAAAGCTCTCGGTTTTCGAAATGGATGGAGCGTGTGAGGGTGATACCAGCCAGGAAATAGAGGCTTCCTCCGATGCCGATGAGGAAGAGGAAGACAATGAGAAGAGAGAGGGGGAAGTATCGGCGTGGTGATGGGCGCTCAGAAATAAGAGGGACAGATTTTTTTTGAGGGAGCCTTTCTGAGGAGAGGTTTTCCGATGAGCCCAGGGAAAACTCGCGCCGCGGAGGAGCGGGGGAGGCGGGGGAGGCTGGTTTTCGCAAACTATCCATATTTTCCTTTATCTGAGGCAAAAGTTGACCCTTGAAAGACCGAACTAAATGTGGTACAATCGGGATGTTTGTGACTCAATTTTTCATACTATGCCCGAAGAACCACTAAAGAGAGGGAGCGAGAGAGAGGAGATCGGAGCCTTTGAAGAAAGCTATCTCTCTACGGGAGAGCTTCTCCTTGAGATGGTGAAGATTCTCGTCTTGGCCGTAGTCATCATTATACCCATTCGAGTTTTTTTCTTCCAACCGTTCTTTGTCCAGGGGTCGTCCATGGAGCCGAATTTTGAGGATGGCCAGTATCTCGTCATTAGCGAGCTCGGATACAAATACACGGCGATACCGCTTCCCTCGAGCGCGATAGATATCAAGCCCTGGAAGGAATTGGAACGCCAAGAACCGGTAGTTTTCCGCTACCCAAAAAACCCAGAGCAATTCTATATCAAGCGCATCATCGGTCTCCCGGGGGAGAGCATTGAGATCAAGAATAGTAAGGTGATCATCACCAACAAAATTCATCCTGACGGGTATGCGCTCAATGAGAGCGACTATCTCGACCCTTCGGTGAAGACGACCGATATGCCGCGCGTGAAGCTCACTGATGATGAATACCTGGTGCTTGGAGACAACCGGCCTTTCAGCTACGACTCGCGTTTCTTCGGTCCCATCAAAAGAGAAGCAGTCATCGGGCGGGTGCTCCTTCGGGCCTGGCCACTCTCGCGACTTAGTCTCTACTAGTTAATCCACTTTTTCTCTCCATTGTAATCAATTGCATATGCCCAAGACAGCCAAGAAGAAAGAGGTGAAAAAGTCGGGGAAGACGGTTGGGAAAAGCTCCAAGGCCGCCAAGAGTTTCAAAAAGACCATCGAAAAAAAGGTAGCTCCGGCCGAAGTTACCCAAGAAGAGATCCTTCTTCAGGCTTTGCGCGGGATGCGCGACATTCTCCCGGACGAGCAGCCTTACTGGGAGCGGGTCCGCCGCATCCTTACTCACGCCCAGCAGGAATATGGCTATCAGCGCATCGATACACCGCTCGTTGAGTTTGCTCATCTTTTCACGCGTTCCGTCGGCCATGGGACCGATATCGTCGACAAGGAGATGTATGTCTTCAACACCCGAGGCGGCGATAAAGTTGCCCTGCGCCCCGAATTTACGGCGGGGATAGCGCGGGCTTACATTCAGCATGGCATGGGTGTTCTTCCGAAGCCCATCAAGCTTTTTTCGGTCGGTCCAGTGTATCGCTATGATCGTCCCCAAGAAGGGCGCTATCGCGAGTTTTGGCAGGCGAACTTCGACATCTTTGGCGAAGAGGACCCGATCCTGGATGCTCAGGTGATCCAGCTGGCGCACCGCGTCGTGCGCGAGCTTGGACTCAAGAACATTGAATTTCAGGTGAATTCGATTGGCACGCCCGAGAGTCGGCGCGATTACGAGAAAGTGCTTCTTCGCTATCTCGAATCCCAAAAGCACAAGCTCTGTCAGAATTGCCGCGAGCGCTTGGCCACCAATCCGATGCGTATCCTCGATTGCAAGGAGGACAAGTGCATGCAGGTAACGGCCCATGCGCCTCAGTCTCTCGATTACCTCGATGTACCCTCACGCGAGCACTTCAAACGCCTTCTCGAGTACCTGGATGAGCTGGAGCTTCCCTATACCATCAATACGCGCCTCGTTCGAGGGCTCGATTATTACACCAAGACGGTGTTTGAGATCTGGTCCTCAGACAAAGAGGGAAAGAAGTATTCCCTTGGCGGTGGCGGCCGATACGATGGGCTCATTCAGATGCTTGGCGGAGAGGCTACTCCGGCCATCGGTTTCGCCCTTGGTCTCGATCGTATCATCCTTGAGATGAAGCGTACCCAAGTCAAGCCCTATCAAGAGCCGAAGCCCAAGGTTTTCCTGGCTCAACTCGGCGATATGGCCAAAAAGAAAAGTCTCCGGCTCTTCTCTGATCTCGAGAAGAATGGCGTCCTTATCGCGGAATCCTTTGGGCGCGGTACTCTGAAGTCCCAACTTCGCGTTGCCAACCGTCTCGGAGTGGAAGTAACCATCATCGTTGGTCAAAAAGAAGCGCTCGATGAGACGGCTATCGTGAAAGACATGGTCTCGGGAACGCAGGAGACCGTCATGCAGGACAAGCTCGTCGAAGCAGTGAAGAAAATTCTCAAAGTAAATCAGGGACTGAATCATGGTGGGCCCTTGCCACATCCGACGGTCGAGGAGGACTGAAGGTATGGCAAAGGAAGAGACAAGGAAGATATCACATAGGCGCATATGACCACTCTTTTCCAAAAAATCGCAAATCGAGAGATCCCAGCCAAGTTCGTTTACGAAGACGAAGAGGTTTTTGCGATTCACGACATCCATCCACTGGCACCGGTGCATGTCCTCATCATCCCCAAGAAACTCATCCCGAGTATTGCGGAAATGGAGGATGGCGACGCCCCAGTAGTGGGGAAAATGTTCCGAGTGGCTCGGGACATCGCCCGAGACTTGAAAATATCCGAAAAGGGGTATAAACTGCTTATCCGGGTTGGAAAAGGCGGTGGGCAGGAGGTTCCACACCTCCATCTGCATCTCCTCGGAGGCGCCAAGCTCAGCGAGAATATCCACCCCGTCGCTGATTCAGTTCAGCCCTAAGGACACTCGTGTCCTTTTCTCGTCACCTCTCGTATATAATAGAGAGGAACTACAGAAGGGAGGTTTTTCTATGATCCAAGTAAAACGGAAGGAAAAAGAAACAGCGGAAAGTTTGATCCGCCGCTTTTCACGTCGCGTCCAGCAAAGCGGCGTTTTGAAACGTGTCCGCAAACTCCGTTTCCGTGAAGAAGAACAGAGCCGTCCCAAGCGTCGTGAAGAAGCGCTCTACAAAGTAAAGATCAGAAAAGAAATCACGCGCCTGAAGAAGCTCGGGAAATTTGATGAAGACGCACTTCGCGACATCAAGAAGCGGATGTAAATATTGGCGGAGGAACTCGCAAAACTCTATGTCTCTCATCTCTCAAATCTCTGAAGAATTGAAGACCGCTATGAAAAGCGGCGACACACTGAAGCGCGACACGCTTCGGATGCTTCAGAGCGCCGTGAAGAATGTGGCTATTGAGAATCGGAAGGAAGCAATGACAATGACCGACGCTGAAGTCCAAGATGTCGTGAAACGCCTTGTGAAACAGCGGAAAGATAGCGTTCTGCAGTACCGGGCTGGTGGACGGGAAGAACTTGCAGCGAAAGAAGAGTCAGAAATCGCCCTCCTTTCTGCTTATCTTCCAGAGATGCTTTCAGAAGAGCAAACCGCCACGCTTGTGGATAAAATCCTCGCTGAGCTTGGAGAAGTGACCCCTAAAGATATGGGACGAGTGATGGGCGTGGTCATGAAGAAAGCTGAGGGAAAGGCGGATGGCGGCATTGTCCGAAGCATCGTCGCGAGCCGTCTCAAATAAGTTATGCGCATTGTTTTGGAACTGAAAAAAGAGAAGGCCTTGCCCGGGCTTTCTCTTTTGTTTTTGAAAAAAATCGTGGCGGAAACATGCAAAGAAGCCTTCCCGAAAGTTTTTGGAAAGGGAGTAACGGTGAAGCTAGATGTGGCGAGTGTTTCAGATGATTCAATAGCACAGCTCAATGCCGATTACCGCGGAAAAAAGAAGCCGACGGACATTCTCTCCTTCGGATCTTTTGAGAGTTCCGAAGCGGTGAGTCGCTCGCGCCGCAAAGAATTCGATCTGGGGCAGATCATTCTTTCACCGGACTTCATCCAGCGTTCAGCCCGAGAGGATGGTGTATCATGGAAGCACGAGTTCGCATTCGTCTTTTCCCACGGCGTCCTCCATCTCTTGGGATACGATCATTCGCCCAAGATGTTCGAGACCCAGGATACGGTGACGGCGCGGATCGTGAAGAAATCATCCAAAAAGTCAAAATCATGAGAACTTTTATCCGAAGTTTCCGACATGCACTCGCTGGCCTTCTTTATGCTCTCAAAACGGAGCGCAATTTCCAGATAGAGTTCGTCGTGGCTGTTGTCATCTTCATTCTCATGCTCATTTTCCCCCTCACTTTTCCGGAACGAGCCCTTCTTGTGGCTATGACAGCCATTGTCCTTTCCTTGGAGCTCATGAACACCTCATTTGAGCGCATGCTCGATATGCTGAAGCCGCATGTCCATCCGTACGTCAAAGTGATCAAAGATCTCGTAGCCGGGGCAGTACTTATCGCCTCCTTGGCCGCTTTCATTGTTGGCCTTCTTATCTTTCTTCCTCACTTGCGAGGCCTCTTCTAATTTGGCAGGCGGTTTCTTGTCCGGTATAATAAGGCCCATAAGTACTTCTGACACTCCAGGGGAGCTGGCAGAGGAATTCTTCTATGGGAAGAAAACAATATTGCGTCGGTCTTGATATCGGAACGGCTCTCGTCCGAAGCGTTATCGCCCAATCCATGGGTGATGGCGAGCCTCTTCGTGTCCTCGGAGTCGGAACGGCCGAGTCCGTCGGATTGCGTCGCGGTGTCGTCGTCAATGCCGACGAAGTGGCCAAGTCAGTCAATCGAGCCCTTGAGACAGCCGAGCGCCAAGCGGGCGTCGCGGCGGAAGATGTCTTAGTGAGCGTCTCAGGCGCGGATATTTTTTGCCAGGAAGCAATCGGAGTGGTGGCTGTTGGTAAGGCCGACGGTGAGGTCACGGAAGACGATCTCATTCGCGTCGTGGAGGAAACTCAGGCCCGAACCATGCTTTCGGCCAATCGGGAGATACTCCATGTCGTTCCCCAGCACTATCGTCTCGATGACCAGACGGACATCAAGGATCCGGTCGGGATGCGGGGCGTCCGACTTGAACTTTCCGCCCTCGTCGTCGGAACGGCCGGGCATCACCTGAAGAATCTGGGCCGGAGCCTGGAGCTTGCCGGTGTCACTCCGCGCCAGTTTGTGGTTGAACCCCTCGCCTCAGCCGAGGCCGTGCTCCTCCCGAAGCAGAAAGACTTAGGAGTGGTTCTCGTGAATATTGGTGGCAGCACGACATCTGTGGCTGTCTTTGAAGACGGCGACCTGCTTCATCTCGCGGTGCTTCCGGTAGGAGGAGGCCATATTACCAATGACATCGCCATCGGGCTCCGTGCTTCGATCGATGTGGCTGAAGCGGTTAAGCTCCAGTACGGCCACGCTCTTCCTGATGAAATTGGGAAGAAAGAAGAAGTTGATCTCGGCGAATTTGATTCGCAAGAGACGGACGCTGTTTCGCGTCGACATGTGGCAGAGATCATTGAGGCGCGCATCGAAGAGATTTTTCAGTATGTGAACAATGAACTCAAGTCCATTCATCGAGAAGCCTTGCTTCCGGCGGGTGCGGTACTCACTGGTGGAGGAGTTCTTCTCCCAGGAGTCGTCGAGCTTGCCAAGAAACACCTTCGCTTGCCAGCTCAGATCGGCTATCCGAAACCCTTAGGGGGAATTCTTGATCAAGTTGATTCGCCAGCCTTTGCAACGGTGGTCGGTTTACTCCTCCTCTCGCAAGAAGAACGAGGAGGAGGCCATGGGAGCCGCATGGGAAAAGTTTTTGAGAGCGTTCCAGATGGTATGAAGGACTTGGCTGGGAAAATGCGCCAAATCTTCCGGCGTTTTCTTCCATAGCGGAGGAATCTTCACGGTTGTTTGTGCGAGGGCAAAAAAGCCCTCTTTTTTGTTGAAAAAAGGCCTTTTTTGCCATTTTTCATATCCCATAATCAGAAAGAGGTCGTTTGCTTGACACTGAAACTTTTACTATGATAAAGTAGTTCTTCAAGCGGAGAGGGTGAACCGCGTGTACTCCCATGGGTCCGTTTTGAACCTAATTCTTGCACTGAGCCATTATGGCGGAAATCAAACCGGATATCGAAACTTTTGCGAAAATCAAAGTTGTTGGAGTTGGGGGTTCCGGTGGGAACGCGATTTCTCGCATGATTGACGCCAAAATCAAGGGAGTAGAATTTGTCGCTATCAATACTGACGCTCAAGCCCTTCATCATTCGCGCGCTCAAGAAAAGATTCACATTGGGAAAAACCTGACCAAGGGTCTTGGGGCGGGGATGAATCCAGAAATTGGTCGCCAAGCTGCCGAAGAGAATCGCGACGAGATTCAAGAGGTTCTGAAAGGTGCTGACATGGTCTTTGTCACCTGTGGTCTTGGTGGTGGCACCGGATCGGGAGCCGCTCCCATTGTTGCGGAGACGGCCAAAGAGCTTGGCGCCTTGACGGTTGCTGTCGTAACGAAACCGTTTGCTTTCGAGGGTTCACAGCGACGCGCCATTGCTGATGAGGCGCTCGATAACTTGAAGGATCGCGTTGACACGCTCATCACCATTCCAAACGATAAACTTCTTTCTATCATTGATCGGAAGACAACCCTTCTCTCCGCCTTCCGTATCGTCGACGATGTCCTGCGCCAGGGCGTGCAGGGAATTTCTGACCTTATCACCAAGCCAGGTATCGTGAATGTCGACTTTGCTGATGTCCGTGCCATTATGCAGGACTCTGGCTCGGCTCTCATGGGCATCGGCATCGCCTCTGGCGAAACCCGAGCCGTGGATGCAGCCAAAGCGGCCATCAACTCGCCTCTCCTTGAGCTTTCAATCGACGGAGCCAAGGGCGTCCTCTTCAATATTTCTGGTTCGACCGATCTCTCCATGTTGGAGATCAACGAGGCGGCCAATGTCATTACCGAAAACATCGATCCGAACGCCAAGGTTATCTTTGGAGCTGTGGTGGATGAGCAAATCCGGAAAGGCGAAGTGCAGATCACCGTGGTGGCCACTGGCTTTGACTCTGGCAAAGTGAAAGAGTCAGGCGTCGGTCTCGTCACGCGTGCGAAGAGTCCGACCATCGGAAGCCTCGTCCGTGAAGCAAGGAAAGAGGAGAGGGTGACTGAACCCGAAGAAGAGCCGGAACTCGAAGACCGCGTCGTCTTTCCTACCCGTAAGATGGAATCGAGCCCGCTTATCATCGAAGAAAAGATTCAACCGAGAACCTTTGGCCTCCGTCAGGAATCTAAGGACCTCGTCGAAGAAGAAGACCTCGAAATCCCAGCCTTTATCCGCCGGAAGATGAAGAAATAGAGAGATTCTGAAACTGCCGTTACTGCGGCAGTTTTTTAATTTGCAAATCAAGAGAAGTTGGTATACTAATCTTGATGACCGAACAAGACATTCTTAATTTGATTAAAATTGACCCATGGATGATGGGGGTTCTTCACATAGCCGAGAAGCTCAATCTGCCCGACTGGATGATTGGGGCGGGCTTTGTGAGAAACAAGGTTTGGGATCATCTTCATGGCTATGAGAAAAAACCGGAAACTGCCGATGTCGATCTTATATACTTCGACCCTCAAGGAAACGATGAGAAGCAAGATGACGCACTTTCAAAAAAGCTTGAGAGTGAAACGGGAATTCCTTGGGAAATTGTGAATGAGTTTTATGCTCATGTATGGAACAATATTCCCCCCTACACTTCTTCAACCGATGCCATCTCTCAGTGGTCCGAAACAGCCACGAGCGTTGGAGTGCGCTCGAGAAACAGCGAGCTTGAACTCATCGCTCCTCATGGTATTGATGACCTTGTAAATCTCATCGTCCGACCAACCCCGACTTTTCGAAGTAAACTTGAGAAAGTAAAAGTGAGGATAGAAAAGAAACAATGGTTAGAAAAATGGCCAAAGTTGAGATTAGCTTTTTGAATGGAATAATTTTTTTTGTTTAGTCCCTCTAGGTTGGAGTTGACACTCTTTTTTGTTGCGCTAGAGTGAAGAGCAAACTATGAAGTGTCCATTCTGCAATCACGAAGATACCAAAGTCGTTGACTCGCGCGAAACGCTTGAAGGGCGGGCTATTCGTCGGCGCCGCGAATGCCTCAAGTGTGAGGCGCGCTTTTCGACCTATGAGCAGGCCGAGCTTTTCCGGGTGAGTGTCTTGAAGAAGGATGGGCGCCGCGAGCCGTACGAACGGAAGAAAATTCAAAACGGGCTCCGCAAGGCTTTTGAGAAGCGGCCTATGACGGAGGAACGCCTCGAACAGCTCATGGGGGAAATTGAGTACACTATTGCCGAAAAAGCAAAAAAGAATATTATTGGGAGTCGGGAGATAGGGAATATCGTTCTCGATAAATTGAAAACGATTGACGAGGTGGCTTATATCCGTTTCGCGAGCGTGTATCAGTCATTTGGCTCGGCCCGCGGTTTTCGCCGGGTTCTCGAGAAATTCGACGATTAGCAGTTTTCCTTTGCTTCGATACGAAACAGTTCCGGCGCATTCTGTTTGAAAATTTTTTTGACAGAAAACAGGGAAGGGGGGGGTGAGAGAGGGGATCTCCGACAAGCGCCTTCATAGGTTTCGCCTGCTCAGCGAAAGGAAAACATTCTGATTGTCTTATCGTAAAAGAATAAACGAAGGGGGAGTATGGGGGCAAGCAAAATTCTTGCGGGGGCAATGCTTGGTTTTATCGGAGGGATCTTGATGGCGAGCTACTTTGGGTTCGCATCGTTTCTTGTTTTGCTTGCTCTGGCTTTTGGGATCGGATGCCTGGCTCTCTGGCCGGGGAGGTTTGGAATGACATTTCTCCTGGCGAGTCTCTTTTTCTCTGTTGGTTTAGTGCTCTTTCATCGAGCTGAAAGTCGGTGGGCGAATTTTCCTGAGCAAATGTCATATCAAGGAACGGTACGCATACTTACCGTTGGCGAAAACAAGGTGTTTTATCGACCGGTGACGCTGGAGAGCATTTCTTGTGGGGAACGCTGTCCCAAGACGCGAATCCTCTATCGAGCGCCAATCACTTTTGAGGCGGAACCAGGCGATGCCTATTCGTTCACTTGCGAATTGAGTCGGCCAAAAAATTTTGATGAACAGTTTGATTATCGTTCCTATCTTGCAACGCAAGACATTGGCTATGTGTGCGAGAAGAAAGGGAACGCCACTTTTCTCGAGCGACCTTCTCTTTCCACGCGGCGAACCCTTTTCCGCATACGCGAAAGAGTGACGGAGAGCGTACGCCGCGCTCTCCCGGAACCAGAGGCGGGTCTTTCGCTCGGACTTATCCTCGGAGGCAATGATTTTCTTGGGAAAGAAACGCAGACTATGTTTGCCAATACCGGGCTCTCGCATATCGTCGCCGTTTCTGGGTACAACATGACGATACTCGTACAGTTTTGCCTTATTCTGGGACTCGCCTTTGGACTTTCGCGGAAACCGGCTCTCATTGTTTCTGCCTTCTTTATTTTTTTCTTTCTCATTCTCGTGGGGGCGCCCGCCTCAGCCGTTCGGGCGGCACTGATGACTGGGGCGGGTTTCATCGCTTTCTTCTTCGGCCGACTTCCGGCTTCATACAATGCGCTTCTCCTGGCCGCTGTTCTCATGCTTGCCTTCAATCCTCTCCTCCTTCGCTTTGATGTCGGCTTTCAGCTCTCCTTTCTTGCGACACTCGCCATTCTTGCGGGGGGTCCTCTCATCGAGATGTATCTTCCGCTTGGACGCGTCTGGGCGAAAATACTGGCACTTCTTCTTTTCACGATCATAATCGAACTCTTTACCCTCCCCGTACTCTTCACCACTTTTGGCCAAGTGACTTGGCTCGCTCCCGTGACCAATCTTCTCATTCTCCCGCTTGTTCCCGTTGCGATGATACTCTCGGCTATCCTTCTTCCTGGGTTTCTCCTTTTCCCCGCGTTCTCGCCCCTCATCGCTTTTCCTCTCTGGACTGTCCTCACCCTTCAGGTCAACTTGGTGGAGTGGTTCGCGGCCCTTCCTTTCGGGCTCATTCATTTTCGAAACCCTGGAGTGATGGGCGCGCTTCTTTGGTACGGAGCGCTCGGTATCTTGGTCTATTGGCTTCATCGTAAGAAAAAAAACTATGTCTTGGGGATGGCTCACTAAATCCACTTTCTTCTCAATCGGACTTGCTGCTTCGATCTTGCTGGGCGCCTGGCTTTGGTATATCCATGAGAACGCCCGAGAAACACGAATCATCTTTCTCTCGGTGGGTGAAGGTGACGCCATTCTCATCACAAAGGGAAACAATCAGATCCTGGTCGATGGCGGTCGTGAGGGAAAGCGCCTCCTTGCACATCTCGGGGGACAGGTCCCTTTTTATGATCGGAAGATCGAAACAGTCATCGCAACGCATCCAGATGCAGACCATATCGGAGGCCTCCCTGAACTTTTTCGGAAGTATCAGGTAGATGCGTTCCTTTCGACCGGTGCCAAGAGCGACACGGAAACCGTGAAACTTCTCGAGCGCGAGCTTGAAATGGATTTTCATGGAATGCGCCTCCCGGCTTTTCGTGGGGCGGGGATCGCGCTTCCGGATGGCGGAGTTTTTCGCATCCTCTTTCCCGAGACGCCCTTGCCGGAGAGGGTCGACGAAACAAATCGGGGAAGTGTGGTGGGACGCTTCACCTATGGCGAGACGAGTTTTCTTCTCACGGGAGATCTCCCCGATGAAGAAGCGTATCTCCCTCTTCTTGAGCCAGTGACAGTGTTGAAAGCCGCTCATCACGGTTCGCGCTACTCGACGAGCGAGGCTTGGCTTTCCGAAGTGACTCCGCGCGAAGCAATTATCTCGGTCGGCGAGAATTCCTATGGTCATCCGAGTCCTGATGTTTTGGAGAGACTGACAGAAAGGGGAGTCCGCATCCTTCGGACAGACGAGCTTGGAGACATCGTGTATCGTTGTCGCCCTGAGTGGCAGGGGTGTCGAAGAGACGAAGAGCCGACTCTTGCCAGCTTGCGAAAAAAGTGATAGATTCAAAACAATTGTTTTTCTCTATGAAAGATCAGCATCCGAAAAAAGAACGCACCCTCGTCATCTTGAAGCCAGACGCCATTCAGCGCTCCCTCGTCGGAGAAGTCATTCGTCGTATTGAACGGACCGGTTTGAAGTTCGTCTCTATGAAAATGATGGTTCCGACCGCTGACCAGTGTTGGAAACATTACAACAAAGACGAGGAATGGTTCTTGAAAAAGGGTGGACGCATCGTGGAAGATCGCAAAGCGCATGGATTGTCCATCGAAAAAGATGCCCGTGAATATGGGAAGGACATCATCCAGGCGAATGTCGATTTTTTCACCTCGGGACCGGCGCTCGCTATGGTCATTAAAGGGAATGCTTCTGTGAGTATCGTGAAAAAATTGGTGGGAGGAACCGAACCCACAACTTCTGATGTCGGGACCATCCGTGGCGATCTGACCGTTGATTCCTATTCACTCTCATCCATTGATAACCGCGCTGTCAGAAACCTCGTTCACTGTTCCGACAGTCCTGAGGAAGCTGAGCGCGAGATACCGATTTGGTTCAATGAGCCGGAAATCCTGAAATACCGCCTGGTGCAGGAGCAGATTCTTTACGATGTGAACCTCGACGGCATCCTCGAGTAGCTTTTTTGAGCGAGTAATCTGAAGGCCCGCCACCCTTGACATTTTATGTTAAGGGTGGTATGATTTTTTCATCATTCGTGGCTTGTACTCGCCTCGGATTGGTGTAGATGTCTTTATTTGTTTGCGTCGTTATTTAAAAAAAGGAAAAAAGGATGAGTAAAATCCCCAGTTGTGATGGTTGTCGGCATGGCCCGAGGCACAGCACAAGGTGTGCAGTACATATCGGATCGGGAGAAAATGATCTGAAGAAACTATGTGAGCCGGCGAATTCCGGCGCGGTCAAGCTCTCCGACAGGGAGTTTCAGGGTGAGCCACCGCCCCGGCATCCTGGCGACGAGCACCCTGGGCTTCGGGAGAAGTCGCGGACGAGTGAGGAGGACGCCCGGAAGTTTCTCAAGAGTCACACGGGTGAATTCGTTGAGTTCATCAAGGACAAGGGAGTCGTGGCAATGGCTAGGTTCTTGAAGGGTGAAGGGATACGAAACGGAAAAGGAAAAAAGAAATAGCTGATTTTCAGTAACTGAGACGGGGCCCCATGAGGCGTTGGACTCAAGAGGGGATACGCAAGTCGTATCCCTTTTCAATTACTCAGGATTTTGATACGGTGAGAAAGCTTTGAAAAAAGCGGGGTATCGTATAGTGGTAGTACGCAAGGCTGGGGGTCTTGTAGTAGCGGTTCGATTCCGCTTACCCCGACACAGAGGATCTCTACAAAGAAAAATCCGGCTCAGTGCCGGATTTTTTGTGGAATATCTCTCTCGGGTTATTTCGCAACTTTGGCCAGAGTTCGAAGGGCCTTGGTCGAAATGCGGACCTTCATGCCCCCGAGATGTTTGGTCTGAAGGTTAATGGCAAAAGTGCGGCGCGTGGCCCGCTTGGAATGGCTAATTTTGTTGCCCGTTT
>JBDTWF010000074.1:0-5864 GCA_040006815.1 Candidatus Moraniibacteriota bacterium
TTTTGACTGAGAGGGCGAACGCCATAGCAAAAGCTTACAGGTCTTTCAAAGGAAGAGGCCCGATGTAGTCATTCTTCCCGAGCGGTACTCCTTGAGCCCGCAGGATGCCATAGGCCGTCACCACATGAAAAAAGAAATTCGGAAGGCTCGACTCGAAAAGCGAATCGCTCCCTACGAGGTATTTCCCCTCGACATACGGAAAAGGAATCTTCCTTTCATCAGCTCCTTCAAACTGCTCGGGTTTCAAGGTTTTCAGGAAATCAACTGTCTTGTCGATGCGTGAAAAAAGCTCGGCAAAGGTCTTTTCGATATCCTCCATCTTCGGCGGCTCCATGCCGGCAAGCCGGGCGCTAATGCCCTTGGCCGAGTCAGAGGCGATCTGCACCTGCTTCACGAGATTATACATATCCGGCGCAAGCTTGGCTTCAAGAAACTGATTCGGATCCACTCCTTTTTCTCCCGCATACGCCGCCCCTTTTTTCAAGACATTTTTCAGATTTTCGAGAGCCTTCACAAAAACCGGCACAGAAACATCATACAGATTCATGGGTTTTAGAAGAAAAAAATTAACAAGAATATTCGATATGGTATCACTTTTCAGAAAGGCTGTCGATTCTCCAAGGGCGATTATTATTAGACAGGAAAAATTTTTGCGGTCGCTTTACGCTCAAACTTCCCCCAATGAGTAAGCTTTCCAATAACAGCCGTAAAGAGAGCCTTGAGGGCAACATAGTAAAGAAGTTGCCGATAGAAAAAACGCTGAAGCGGAAGCCAGAGGAGAAGGCTCCATCGTTCCTTGCGCTCCAAGAGAAAGGGTACCAGTGCCGTAAAGAAGTCTATCGCAAGAAAGAGAATGTAGTAGAGCAAGATACGCTTGAGATTATCCGAGGTCGAAAAATCGAGTGGGTGTTGCCATTTCTGCCAACCAGCCCAAAGGAGAGTCGCGATGAGAAGTAGGTCCATGAACGGCGAAATGAGGGGGAAGAAGATCTGATAGACGAGAACATTGGGAATAGCGATCCAACCGAGGGTACTCGAAAAAGGGTGAAAGGCCATGTCGATATGCTTCCAAGCCGTCTGAAAAGTACCAAACATCCAGCGAAAACGTTGCCGTACAAAATTCTTGACTGTATCAGGAGCTTCCGTATAGGCGACCGCCTCCTCCTCATATGTGACGACATACCCCTTTCGAAGGAGAGTCCAGGTAAGATCAGCATCTTCCGCAAGTGTCTCATCTGAAAATCCCTTCACGGAAACGACGGCTTCCCGCCGCCAAGCACCAGCCGCTCCAGGGATAACCGAGATAGCGTTCAAGACTTCAAAGGCGCGCCGATCCAAATTTTGCGTTGTGATATATTCAAGCGCCTGCCAGCGCGTCAGAAGATTCGTCCGGTTTCCTACCTTGGCATTTCCAGCCACACCGCCAATCCGAGGATCGGAAAAATGTCGGACGAGTTTTCGGATAGTATCCGGACGGAAAAGTGTGTCCGCATCCAGAGTCACGATGATATCGGCATCCGTTTTGAGAATTCCGAGATTCAGAGCTTCGGCTTTTCCAGAGCGTACCTTACTCAGGATCTTTACGAGAGGATTTTGAGAAAATTCATCCTCGAGCCTCGCAAGCGTCCCATCCTGCGAACCGTCATCGACGATGATGACCTTGGCCAATGGAATGTCTGATCGCAATACTGACTGAACGGTTCGTACGATGACCTTTTCCTCATTGAAAGCTGGGATGATCACTGCCACACTCGGTTGATAGGTATTTTCGTTTTCTTCGAGACGCCGTCGACGAAATTGCGTGTTAACCGCGTCTCCAATAGCCAAAGTAGCCAGAAAGAGAAATCTGAGAATTCCGAGAATAATCCCCGCCTGGAACATGAGACTGAGGAATCGATTGAAAGCACTCATGGTAACAAATGTTACCCCGTTCACATAGGAGGTAAAGCGTTCTCCCGCCGACACGGGTGGCATAACGGAAAGCCGAGTAAGGTGGATGAGCTGTGAAACACGAACAAATTTGAAGCCGTTCGCTTGGAGACCTTCAATAATTTTCGGAAGAGCTTCAACGGTTTGGCTTCGATCACCACCACTATCATGAAGAAGTACGATGTTCCCCTCGCCCGCAAGTGCCTGGGAAATCACCCTCGAGACGATTCCGTCGACTCCCGGCCGGCTCCAGTCTTGTGGATCAATGTTCATGCCAACAGTGTAATATCCGAGCTCACGGGTAAAGACGAGCGGGGCTACTTCTTCTGGACTGGTCGGTTCCGTGTCCTCTGCATAGGGTGGCCGGAAGAGAAGAGATTTTCTTCCCAGAACGCCTTCCAAGATACGTTCAGTGCTATCGAGCTCAAACCGGAATTGACTATTAGAAATAGTGCTGATGTTCGGGTGCGTGTAGGTATGATTTCCGATTTCACTCCCGTTAC
The DNA here is from genome assembly GCA_040006815.1 of Candidatus Moraniibacteriota bacterium. GTDB lineage: Bacteria > Patescibacteriota > Minisyncoccia > Moranbacterales > UBA1568 > JBDTWF01. The sequence goes on from JBDTWF010000074.1 coordinate 2,433, forward strand.
GCATGATGTCCTTCAAAATCTCGGGGTGAAGGTTAGCGTTGATTCCGATGACAAAGAATGTCGCCGGTACATTATATTTTTTTAAAATATCAAGAATCTCGGGCGTGTAACTCGGATCAGGACCATCATCAAAGGTAATGGCGATTTTTTTTGGATCATCAGCACCCCAGCGACTCATGATATATGGCGCGGGGAACTCCCTGATGCTCTCGGCTATGATCAATCCCGTTTTTTGATCGAAAGTAAGTTCGCGAGAGCCGTCCTGAGGTGTCCCGGAAAGCTGGAGAACCTCCCCCTTGCCTTCGTAGCTCACATCATAGCCATAGCTCATTTTTTTAAACTCTTCCGCTACCCCGAGATCCAGAGAGTCCCGACCAGCAAATGCTTTCCATATGGTCGGATCCTCTGAACCCAATCTCCAAAGCGCAAACCCTAATGGTCCGCCCAAGCGTTCTGCAACCACCATTTCATTAAAAAGAGAGACCCCATCCAAAAACCAAACCTGATGAGGAGCCTGTTTTTCGTTGGAGTAGGTGAAAGTAGGATTAAGAGATGAACTATCCAGCACGACCGTACTCTTTGCTTCTCTCGCTCGGCGCATTGCCTCCTCAAAGGTCACATCATTCCCAATGGGTCCTGACCCCTCCCAGTCATAGCCATAGCCCCCCAAAGCAACAATGTACTTCTGTGGTGAAAGTTCTCGAAAACGGACTGTGAGCGCATTCGCATACCAATCAGCCGAAGCCACAGGCCCAGCCACCCCCTCCCCCGGGGCATGCTCATCATAAGCCATGAGAATGAGGAAATCGCTCGCCGTACCAAGGAGCTTGGCGCTGTAAGAATCATCGTCAAGCGGGATGCTCTGTGAAACAACCAGCCCCCGGTTATGGAATTCAGCCCCCAGTTCCTGCATGAAAAGAAAGAGGTTTGGTTGACTCGCGTCAGGAAGGCTCTCAAAATCGATATTGATCCCGCCAAAATGATTCTCTTCCACATACTGAGTCAAATTCCTGATGAGCGCCTGGCGCGACTCTTTTTTTGAAAGCAGAGTTGCAACTGTCCCGCCCTCCCATTTTTGAGTTCTCGGATCAAAATTATTGATGAGCGGGTAGATCGGAAGGTTTGGTCGAGTTGTTTTCAAGAAATCCAGCGTTTCCTTTTCCCGTTCAGAATCATCCGCGAGCAGGGATCCTGCGACATCTCCCATGTGAAGCCATTCCGGCATGAGAACATCCAACGAATGCACATTCGCTTTGAGAGATTCAAAACTATTATCATCCCAATTTACATAAAATCCAACGATCTGGGGATGCGGCACCGTTGTTTTTGGCCGCAAAGAAAGGAGGGAGCGAAGCGGTGTCAGGACGGAAAAAGATGTGGGCGTCGGTGAAACGCTCGTTCCTGTTGGACTCTGACGAGCCTCATTTACCGGAAGTATCAAAGAGAGCGGTGGCAGATTGGGCGCAGTTAAAAGACTGCGGAGCGCTACTCCGAGAAGACAGAGCACTAATACAAAGATAAGGAGAAGAATGTAATGCGAATATCGAGCTCTCCAACCATCCTCATCGTAAAAAATCACCTTTTTCTTGAAGCTGGCCATACGGGAATTCTGCCTACCCATCCTACTCTTCTTTCTGGTAAGCGGAAAGAGGCGGGTCTCCCCGTCATCTTTGGGACCCAAAACTTGCCCCGCTATTTCCAGTAGACCTGAGAGTCGGTCACGATCTGCTTCCAGGGGCCATCTGGAACATCTTTTTCGTTGACGAACTGCCAATCCACGGATGTCATGTCATGTAAGTCGAGTATCTGGTTCACAGCCGGCGAAAGATCGATTCCTGCATGCTTATTCGTTTTACTCTTGGGCTCTGCCGTACCAAAGACATAGTCCCCATCGTCTTCTTTGAACGGACCAACATCTTCCCACTGAGCATAGGCCGTTTTGTCACCCTTCATCACCTTGATCCAACGGTTTTTGAGAACGGATTCATTCTTTAGCCATTTTTTTTCATTGGCCCATGGAACCAGGATCGCCATCTCTTTTTTCCGTCTTCCTTTTCCGTCAAAGTCATTATAGGGAAGCGCGAAATAAAAAGGGTTTTCCTTAGCTTCAAATCCTGACGGAAAGTATCCGTCGCGCTTTTTTGGATCATCAATCCCACCATAATGCTTGGCCCACTCCTCATCCCAAGCGCTCGGAAGATTGGAGATATTTTTATTGGCCTTCCCCGCTTCTTCCCCTACCCAAAAAAGTGTCGCCATGATGTCTTTATGGAGAGGAAAGGGGTTCAGAGCACCTCCCAATGCCACATCGGGTGGAGTGGCCTTGACCGACTGCTCGTCGGGGGCAGCACTTACCGGAGACTCCAGAACGATTGGCGCTACCGATTCCTCCTTTATAAGAGCTCTCTTTTCTGTAACTACCACTGGCTGTTCGGGAGGCGAAAGCGGCTGCTCTAAAACAGGAGGGGTGATTGTTTCCGCGCGTGAACTGAAAACTTTCTGCCCCACAAAAAACACGCTCGCAAACACGACAGCAAAAACACTCACAAAGACCGTGATGGGAAGAAGTCGTGGCTTAAATGTCTGTGAGAGCATTTTTGTTTTTTTGGAAGGTGGTCAAGAAATCTGGGCCCCTACTCTATCATATTTTCCCTAGAAAAGAAAGGGTGAGGCTTTAATGAGCCAAAACAGAACCATTCATCAAGAACGGGTGATGACCATTTTCCAGGGTCCGTTTGGTACATCCTCTTCATCGATGAACTGCCAATCTACAGTATCAATGTCATTTAGATCCAAATACTGATTCACGGCTGGAGAAACATCAAGGCCAGCATTTTTGTTGGATTTACTTTTGGGCCGCACCGTACCAAAAACATAGTCGCTATCTTCCTCGCCGAAGGGACCGACGTCTTCCCACTGAGCGTAGGCGGATCGTCCATCCTTTATCACTTTAATCCACCGATTCTTGAGCATGGACTCTTTCTCGCTCCATTTTTTTCCCCCCGACCAGGGCACGAGCTCCCAAGACTCCCTTTTACGTTTTCCTTTTTTATCAAAGTCATTATACGGCAATGCGAAATAGAAGGGGTTTTCAAACGGTGTAAAGTCCTCTGGAAAGAAATTGGCTCCCCTCGTGTTAGGAGCATCAACGCCCCCGAAGTGTGCGGCCCACTCCTCATCCCAAGCGCTTGAAGCATTGGAAATATCGTGGTTATCCTTCCCGGCCTTCTCTCCCACCCAAAAAAGCGTAACGGTCACTTGCGAATGCCTTGTATAACGGGTCCGATTGGTAGAATTGGCCTCCGGTCCATTCAATTCTCCCGGTATACCAAAAAGGCTCCGGGAGAGATTGATTGGAAAATCGATCACATAACGGGTGATCTCTTTCGGTTTCATATGAAACAGGGTCGGACCAACAAAGAGAGTCACTAA
>JBDTWF010000075.1:0-5832 GCA_040006815.1 Candidatus Moraniibacteriota bacterium
AGATTCCGGGATAATTGACGGAGAGCTTTCCATCTTCTTCGGCCTGTTTTTCCTGAAGCAAAAGAGGTCCCTCGTCGTAAGCCAGGCCGAATTTCTTGAGTATGACAAGGGTGTTTTCGAGAGCTCCTGTGACAAAGCGTTTCTGATCGGTATCTTCAATGCGCAGAATGAATATCCCTCCATGTCTCTTGGCAAAGAGATAGTTGTAGAGGACCGTTCGGAAATTTCCGAGCTGCTGGAATCCGGTCGGAGAAGGAGCATAGCGGACGCGCACTGGAAGAGGGTGTCTTTTCATAGTAATAGCGTCATTATCCCCTATTCTAAGCCATTTTGCAAGGAAACAAGAAAGAAGGGAGGCTCTATTTTTCAAAAAAAACGCGTGCCGGAAAAAGGAAGACAGCTCGGAGAATGCGCGGGAGACGCTGAGGCTGTTCCTTGAGGCGCCAGAGCCACTCAAGGCCGAGGCGTTGCCAAAGCCTGGGTGCTCGACGGATCTTTCCCGTGAGAAAGTCAAGGGCACCCCCAACCCCTATTCCAAGTCGGAGTGAGGAAGGAATCCCCTGGAAGTTTGCGAGAAAAATTTCCTGTTCTGGAGCCCCAAAATTGCAAAGGATGATCTCGCTCCGGACCGGCTTGATGACGGGAAGTTTTTGAGAAAGATCAAAATCTCTCCCGGTCACTTCGAGACGCGGATATTTTTTGCGCAAGGCTATTTCGATGTCCGCCCAAGAGCTGAGCCCCCCCTGCCGCACGGCCATGAACACCGGATAGCCGTGAGCGGCGGCCATAGTCAGGACGCAATCGAGAAGATCGGCCCCCGGAAAACGCTCGAGGAGTGTCTCTCCATGGAGGGCGAAGGCAAAGCTCAGTCCGACGCCATCTGCCACCCGAAGATCGGCCCGGAGGAGGGCTTCCCGAAAAGCAGAGTTTTTTTGGGAAAAGAGCAGGAATTCCGGATTGAGGGTCACTACATGATGAAAGCGCGGTTCATCCATGAGGTCATGAAGGTAGTGCAGGACATGCTTTCGGGAAAAATTATCGATCGGAATGCCGAAGATAAACATAGGATTATCCGTTCAGAGGAAACTCAATAAGCGGCTCATAGCGGCGCTTCCCATTTTCGGAGAAGCTCTCGTAGAGCGTGATCTGCTCAACGGGTTCGACGAGACTCAGTTCCTTTTCCACCGGAGGGATTTCTGGAAGAGCCTCCCAACGCTTGCGTCGGATACGGGCGAGGTTAATGTGAGGATGAAAATTCTTGTGCTCCGGAACTCGATAGTCGAGAGCCTGTTCCAGGCGTTCCCGAAGAAGCTTGAGTTCGGGAGAGGCTTCGCCCGAAAGCCAGACCATGTTGGGACGCTTCCCCTCTGGAGCAAGAATGATCCGCGAAAAGGTAAGTTCAAAGGCCGGTATTCCCTCGACTGCTTCTTGGATGAGTTCCTCTATCTCAAGGAGCCTCTCTTCCGGAAGAAACCCCAAGAAAAGAACGGTCACATGGAGATTCGTGCCGGGGATCATGATAAGAGGGTACTTCACCCAGGCCCCCTGCTCGCGGCGCAAGCGCTTGACGAGAGGAGCCGTGAGTGGAATGCCGAGAAAAAGCCTTCGGGTGAGCATAGATTTCCATTCATCCTAGGGGAAAAAGAGAGAAGAAGCAAGGGAAAAGAGAGGCGCGTGCCCGGTATCGCACAGACTGCTACAATGCGGTTATGGTCAAAAAACCCCTTTACCGACTCGAAATCGCGCCCCTTACCGTCATGGGCCTGACACGCTCACCCTTCTTCAGCTACCTGTCTAGGGAGGATGTCGCTCCCGGATCCCTCGTCCGCATTCCCTTTGGCCGACAAAGACTCCAGGGGATCGTCTTTGAGTCCCATGCTTTCCACGGCAAGCTCCCCGATTGGATGAAATACATCGAGCGAGTGGAAGAGCCAACTTTTTTGACTTCTCATCAGCGAGCCCTCGCTCTTTTTCTTTCGGAAAGTACCCTTACTCCGCTTGGGAATTGCCTCAAGCATTTCCTCGTTTCGAAGGCCAAAAAACCGGGAGTGACGAAGGAAAGCGTTTCTTTGAAAAAAGAGCTTGGTCCGCTTGGTTCGAATGAGAGAAAAGTCCTTCGGGGTCTCCTCAAAAAAGACCCCTTCTCAAAGGTCTTGTACTCTTCAGAGGCAAAGTCCAAAGCCCCGCAAGAAATCCTTCTCGCTCTTTTCCAAGAGGAACTTTCAAAGAAAAAACAAATTCTTTATCTCGTCCCAGAAGTTCTCTTGGCGGAGTGGCGTTCTCTTGAGTGGGAACCCTATTTTTCGTCCAAGACGCTTATCCTGATTCACAGTAAACTCAAGGGAAGCGAGCTCGCCCATGCCTGGGAAACGATCCGCAATGGAGGTCCGGCCTTCGTCATCGGAACCCGCCAGGCTCTTTTCGCGCCGTTTCAGAACCTTTCAACTATCGTCGTCAGCGACGAGGAGGATGAAACGAGCTACAAGCAGTGGGAGATGAGTCCGCGCTACCGGGTCCGTGAAGTGGCGGAAGAATTGGGACGCCTCCACGCGTCACGAATTCTTTTTGCTTCACCGACCCCCAGCCTTGAAAGCATCCTTTCCATCGAAAAGAAAAAAATGGAGAAATTTGAGTGTTCTCTTTTTGAGCGCGCCCCGCTCGTTTCTGTGAATATGCGATTTGAGAAGAAGCGGGAAAAAAGGGCGGCTCTCTCGAAACCCCTTGTCGAAGCGATGAGTTCCGTACTCCGAGAGCATGCCAAAATCATGCTCATTGGAAAGCAACAAGGGCTTTCCGCTTTTTCCATTTGTGCCCATTGCCGGGCGGTTCTCCGTTGTCCACGCTGTGGGAAAGTTCTCACCGGAAAGAAGGAAGGGAACTTTGCCTGCCTCGGTTGCGGCTACACTTCCGACCTCTTTCCAGCCTGTCAGGCCTGTGGCCATACGAGTTTTGAAAGCTATGGAGTAGGAACCGAAAAGATAGAGCGAGAGGTCAGAAAGCATTTTCCCTACGCGAAAATCTTACGCGTCGATCGGAGCAGCCTCGAGAAAAGAAGTGGACTCATCGGACTCGTCCAAGATATCCGGGCAGGAAAATTCGACATTCTCATCGGAACCCATTCGCTCCTCAAGCTCCCAAACTTGCCCAAAACAAGCCTCATTGCTATGATAGAAGCCGACAGCCTTCTCGCTTTCCCAGAATTTCGGGGAGAAGAAAGACTCAGTCGGGACATTGAAAGAACCCGTCTTCTGGCCCAAAAAACAGCGATCGTCCAGACCTTTGAGCCCGAACGCGACCTCTACTCCCTCTGGCCCAAAAGTCCTTTTCTCGATATTGCAAAAATCCTCATGGGTGAGAGGGAGGCTCTCAAATACCCTCCGTATACTCGGTTTCTCAAGTGCGAGTGCCGTGGCCGGTCCAAAAAAGAGTCTGAAGACAGAGCCAATCAACTGGCCGCCGCCCTGGGTGAGGTGATTCAGGAGAAAAAGCTCCCCCTTGTTGTCATTCCGCCACATCTCCCCCTGGCTCTCTCCAAACAAAAGAATTACCAGCTTCTCCTTCGCTTTCCGAATGATTTTCCCCTCCCCTCTTCACTCATAAAAATTTTGATCCGTTTCTCCCGTAATTGCATCTTCGATCTCGATCCCCTCTCTCTCAATTAAATCCCATGCGTCCAATCGTCACCCTCACAAGTACTGAATCTCCCGTTCTTCGCGAAAAGACGAAGAATGTCAAAAATCCGCTGGATCCAGAGATCCAAGCGCTTCTGCCTGAGATGATAACTATCATGCGGAAAGCCGAGGGCATCGGATTGGCCGCTCCTCAGATCGGAATCCCCCTTCGCATCTGCGTCACGGAGGTAGATGGGAGCGTGAAATATTTCATCAACCCCAAGATAACGAGCGCTTCCAAGGAAAAGATCTTCTATGAAGAGGGTTGCCTGAGCGTTCCAGGAAAATTCCTCCCGATCGAGCGCTCGGAAAGTATTACTATCCGGTATGTCGATGAGAAGGGGGTGGAACGCAAGGAAAGGCCGCGCGATCTCCAGGCCATCTGTCTCCAGCATGAATTAGACCACCTCGACGGGATCCTCATCGTTGATCGCTATAAAAACCAAAAAACTACCCATGCCTATGCCTCATAAGAAAGAATCAGCCGAGGAAGCCGTCACTGTTTCAGTGAAAATCCCTCAGGTCCCAATCGTTTTCATGGGCACGCCTGATTTTTCGGCGGAAGCTTTGAAGTCGCTCCTTGAGAAGGGGTATCATGTCGTGGGCGTCGTGACTCAGACGGATCGTCCCGTGGGGCGCAAGCAAGAGATCATGCCGACACCGGTCAAGAAGCTCGCTCTCGAAAACAACATCCCTGTCCTTCAACCTGAAACCATGGACAAGGAAGCGATCGCAGCTCTCTCTAAATGGAAGCCTGACCTCATCGTGGTGGCCGCCTATGGCAAGATTCTTCCGCAGGCAATTCTCGATATTCCTGGCCTTGGTTCAGTCAATGTGCATGCCTCGCTCCTCCCGAAGTGGCGAGGCGCTTCCCCTATCCAAAATGCCCTCATGGCCGGAGAAACCGTGACCGGGATAACGCTCATGCTCATGAATGTAGGCATGGATACGGGGGACATTATTGCTGAGAAAAGCATCGCCATCGATCCCAATGAAACGGCCGATCAATTGACCAAACGCCTTGCGCTCTTGGGGGGAAGCTTTCTCGTCGAGATCCTCCCGGGATGGATCAAGCGCCGCATCATTCCCCAGCCTCAAAACGACAGTGACGCCACGCTCTGTCAGCTTATCGAACGAGAGGATGGCCGCGTCTTCTGGAGCGCTCCCGCAGAGGAAATTTACAATCGTTATCGAGGCCTGACTCCCTGGCCTGGACTTTTTACCTTTTGGAAAAAAGAAGACGATCATATCCGTCTCAAGCTTCTCAAGATCAGTCTTCAGAAAACGAGCCCTCTCATAGAGGCGCCCTTGGGAACCGTATTTGAGGTTGGAGAAAAGATAGCTGTCCGGACGAGCACTGGCATTATTTTTCTCGAAGAGATCCAAATGGAGGGCAAGGAGCCTGTTTCGATACGGGATTTCCTGAACGGCAACCCAGATTTCGTCGGCTCTCTCTTGGTGTAATTTTCTATGGAGAGAATGCGTCCCGCCAGACATGAAGGTCGAGCCCTGGGAATCACTTTCCTTCTCTTGCTTTGCGTTGTCGGTATCTTTGTCTTCCAATATTTCTCAAAACAAACTGATTCTCCAGGAAAAGAGAGCGGGCAGGCAAGCGTTGATCTGCGGGAACTGCGTTCCTGGAACGCTCCTGAAGTGAAGCGCCGTGTTGATGGCGGAGAGAAGATCGTTTTCATCGACCTTCGATCAAGCGAGAGCTATAGTCTTGAGCACATATACGCCTCAACCTGGTTTCCGTTGGAAAAACTCAGTGGATTCACTCCGCTCTCCGGGGAAGTCTATGTGCTTGTCGTGGATCCCGGCATCTCGAGCACCGATCTCGTGAATATCCACAAAACACTCAAAGAAAAAACTGACTCTTTTGCCTTTCTCCAGGGCGGGATTGATGCCTGGCGTACCATTGGTGAAGAAGTTATTTCGTTTGGCGAACCCAACTCCTACATTGATCAGTCCAAAGTGACCTTTGTTTCATCTGAGAAAGCCAAAGAAGACACACAAAAGAACCTGAATCTTTTCTTCCTCGACGTCCAAGAGGCTTCGGACTTCGCTTCCGGGCATATTCCTGGGGCCATCAATGTCCCGCTCGCCGAGATCGAAAAGAAGCGGAGCTCTCTCCCTCTCGGAAAAACATTTATCGTTTACG
>JBDTWF010000076.1:0-5815 GCA_040006815.1 Candidatus Moraniibacteriota bacterium
GGTGCGGGCCGGCATCAACGAACTCAGCCTGACCGCCTCCTCCATATCAGAGACCATCGATCAGGCCAACAAGGTCTTCAGCGCTATCCAGCTTATCCTCATGATTTTCGGCCTCATCGCCCTTATCGTCTCCGCCATCGGCATGTTCAACACCATGACCATCGCTCTTCTCGAACGCACGGAAGAGATTGGCATCATGAAAGCCATCGGCGCCTCCAAGACGAGCATTTCTCTCATGTTCATCATGGAAGCGACGCTTATGGGATTCCTCGGGGCACTCGGCGGAGTCTTCCTGGGTTATATGAACGGAGAGATCATCAACCTCCTGGTCAATGCCATCGCCAATCGTTTTGGCGGCGAGTCTGTTGACCTCTTCTTCAGCCCCCTCTGGTTCGTCTTGACCGTCATCCTCTTCGGCGCCTTCGTCGGACTGCTGACCGGTATCTTCCCCGCGCGAGCGGCCAGCAAGATCGATACCCTCGACGCCCTTCGATACAAATAGAAACGCCTCCTCATTTTTTCCAAACAACCCCTTATTCAGTGGCTTTTTCGACTTTGCCTTTAAATGTTGACAAAAAGGCTTATCTCTGCTATTATCGAGGGCTTATCACTAAACATTTCTCTATGTTCAAAGCCTTTATCAGTCGCGTAAAAAACCCCTTGGATCGGACATGGAATTCCATGAGCCACCGCCCCGTCACAAGCTTCGTCGTGATCCTCCTCCTTCTTTTCGGAATAATCTTCCTCTCCAATAAATTGCGCGCTCCAAAAGATGAAGGTGCTCCTCAAACCCCCGCCGAGCGAAGCGTCTCTCTCTTCACCATCGGTACCGACTCTCCGCTTCTCCCGACTCAGGGAGAGGTTAAGGATTCTGGGATCATTGATGTCGTAGCGATCACCCCAGGGATAGTGAAGCGTCTTCTGGTCATCCCTGGTCAACGCGTCACGAGTGGGCAAACGCTTCTCGAGTTGACGAGTGATTATGGTGCCAATGCCGGGGCTCTCCGGACACAGATCGCCAGTGAAAACCAAAGCCTGACTGAAGAAACGAAGTCGCTTCAAAAAAAGCTTCTCGAGCTTCAGGCGCGCATTGCCAAAGACCAAACCACCAGTAGCCGGGAGAAAAAAGCCGCTACGACGAATTTGAAGATCGAAAAAAAGCGTTTGAATGCTTCAGTCACGGTCAGTGAGCTCAGTACGGCTCTCTCGGCCGCTGAAAACGCCTCCCTCCGACCGCGCGCCATAGTAAGCGGCACCGTGACCAGCCTTCCTGTTTCGCTCGGTGATTTCGTCAATGCCGGCACCGTCCTCGCTACTCTCTCGACCGGAGATGAGATGGCTCTCATTGAAGTAAAGCTTCCAGCTTCAATCGCTCTTCTCTTTGATCCGAATGGAAAAAGCATCCTCCGTGTGGATAATCAAGATTATCCGATCATCCCGCGCTTCTTTTCACCAAATGAGGATTCGGCCGGCCTGGTAACACTCCAATTTACTACCCCCTTAGAGATCCAGAAAGGCCTCATCGATCACTCCTTCGTCACTCTCGAAGTCGCCCTCGGTTCAACTATCGAGGAATCCGCCCTTGTTCCTTTGGATGCACTCTTTCGGGATAAAGAAGGCGGCTCTGTTCTTGTCTTGGATGAAAACAACACTGCTCTCTTGAAACGCGTCACTCTCGAGAAGATCATCGGAAACTTTGCGCTTATCCGAGGAGTGAACTCCGGAGACCGCCTCATTATCGACCGCCTCACCGCGGCCGGTGAGCATGTAAACCCCATCGTCCGCTAACCTATGTCTCTCACGCGCGCTTTTTTCGAGCGTCTCCATTTTGAGAAGGAATTGGCCGAGACCGCTGTCGGTCGCTATCTCAGCAAGATCCGCCTCGTCATTCTCATCACTGCCACTCTCGCCGCCGCTGGACTAGCAGCATTTTTGTCGCTTCCCAAGGACCTCAATCCCGCCATCCAAATCCCGACCGTCATCATCACTGTGGCTTATCCCGGGGCAAGCTCCGAGGATGTTGAGAGTCTCGTCGCCATTCCTGTCGAGGAAGCGGTCACCGGAATCTCTCATGTGGCCAAAGTCAATTCAACTTCAAGCGAGGGCTTCTCGATGACCATTGTCGAATTTGATTCCTCCGTCCGCCCGCGCGATGCCGAGAGCGATGTCCAGAACGCTTTGAACCAAGTGAATGATCTCCCTCAAGAAGCAGAGCGCCCAACGGTCGCAGTTATCGACTTCCAAGATCAGCCAGTGATCACTTTTGTCATTGCCCATCCTGACGCGGCGGCCCTCCCTCGGCTTTCAGATATTCTGGAAGACCAGCTCAAAAGCGTCCCGGGTACGGAAAAAGTGAATGTCGCTTACCGGACTCCAAGCGAGATCTCCGTTCTCCTCAATCCAGAGACCATCGCCGAGCGGCACATTGATTGGATGGCCATCAATCAAAGCCTCCGAGCCGCTCTCGAAAATTATCCGGCCGGAACGCTCTCGAGCGGAGACAATCTCTTTGCTCTTTCTCAGGAGAAAAAAGTGGCCACTCTCGATGACCTCCGAGCCCTCCCTCTTCAGGTGAATGGCGAGACCCTCACCTTGGGTTCGATCGCCCGCGTCGAAGAGACCCCCCTTCGCGGAGAAAATGAGGCTCTTTTTTCGCTGAAAAACGAGGAATACTCTCTGCGCGGTATTTCCTTTGCGGTCTTCAAGACATCCGATGCAGACACGCAGGCAACCGTCCAAGGGGTAAACGATGCCGTAGCGAAACTCCAAAAAGAATACCCCGAACTCATCTATGCGCCCTTTTTCGACGGCTCCCACGAGATCCAGAAAAGTTACAATCAGCTCTTCCGTGACTTTCTTGTCACCCTTAGCCTCGTCTTCATCAATCTCTTTCTTTTCTTTGGCCTCCGCCAATCGATCATCACCGCTCTCGCCATTCCGTTCAGCTTCCTCGGCACTTTCCTCGTCATGGGCTTCGCTGGAATCTCCGTTTCATTCATCGCCCTCTTCGCTCTCCTCCTTGCGCTCGGTATCCTGGTCGACAATGCCATTGTCGTCATCTCGGCCTTCACCAATTACTACCGTTCTGGGAAATACACTCCATACGAAACGGTCCTCCTTGTTTTTCGAGATTTCCATACGGTTATCTTCACGACGACCCTCACGACCATCTGGGCCTTCCTCCCTCTCCTCCTCGCAACCGGCATCATTGGAGACTTCATCAAGCCCATTCCGATCGTTGTTTCCTCAGCCCTCGCCATCTCGGCGGGAGCCGCGCTTTTCCTTGTTCTTCCCTTCATGGCGGTCTTCCTCGAAGGACACTTTCCCCCACGGATCCTCTTGATTGGAAAATTAGGAGGCACTCTCCTCGTCGCAATCACGGCCTTCTTCCTCATCCCGGCCGGTCCATTCAAGATCGCTTTTTGGATTATCGCGCTTATCCTCGTCTTCCTCTTGATGCGTCTTGTTACTTCTTTCTTCAAGACGATAACAAGCATTCAAACCCTTCCCTGGATGGAGAAGTGGCATGAATTCAAAGACCATGGGGTCTTTAGTTTTGATACAATCTCCGCCAAATATGCCGCCCTGCTCGAACGCATCCTCGGCTCCAAGCGAGCCCGTCGCATGACGCTCTCCTTTCTCATTGTCTTCATGGTTTTTGCCTATTCCCTCTTCCCGTTAGGCTATGTCGTGAATGAGTTTTTCCCCGGTGACGATCTCGATACCATTTATGTCAGCATCGATCTCACTCCCGGTGCGGCTCCCGAGCGTGGCTATGCCGTCATTGAACGCCTTCTCCCAGAGATCAAGAAAGTTTCTGAGGTGGAATATATCCAGGCTGAAGTAGGGGCCTCCCCCCCAACAGATGGGATTGTGAGTGCCTCGAGCGGAAAAGATGCGCACCATGTTCTTCTGACCGTAAAACTCGCCGACCCCAAAGTCCGTGATCGGACCTCAGACGAGATCAGCCGCTCCATTGAACACGATCTCTCGTGGTGGAATGAGGGAAAAATCTCCGTCGTCCAACTTTCAGGTGGACCGCCAGCCGGAGCCGACCTTCAGCTCACCCTTCTTGGAAAAGACCTCTCGAGCCTTCAGGATCTGGCGGGGAAAGTTGAGAGGCACTTGAGTGAAACCCAGGGAATCAACAATATTTCCATTTCCATCACGCCCGGAACCGGCAAGGTCGTCTTTCAGCCCAATGTCACCGAGATTGAGAAGCGCGGCCTTACGCTCACCGACAGCGCCAATCTTCTCCGTTTCCTCGGATCCGGCATTACCATCAAGAAGGACATGCGCTTTGGTGATGAAAAGCACGATGTTCTTCTTCGTCTCGATGAGAAAAACTACAGCTCGCCCGAGGCAATGGGCGCCCTCCCGGTCGTGGGACATGATGGAAGCATCACGCCTCTCCTTGGCCTGGGCAAATTCACTCTCGAACAAAATCCGACCGCTATCACCCGAGAGGATGAGAAGCGCTCTATATCAATTTCTGCGGGCGTTCTCCCTGGCTACTCCGTATCGACTCTCAACAAGGAGCTAGAAAAATACGCCGCCACCGATCTTGGCCTTCCCGAGGGATACGACTGGAAGACGGGTGGAGTGAATGAAGAGAACAATAAGTCCGTCCGTTCCATCCTCCTCGCTATGCTCCTTTCGGCCGCCCTCATTCTTGGCACCATGACCATCCAGTTCAATTCCTTCCGCAAAGCCATCATCGTCCTTTTGGTCGTTCCTCTGGCCGTTTCAGGCGTCTTTGTCCTCTTCGCCATCTTTGGCATCCCGCTTTCCTTCCCGGCCCTCATCGGCGTCCTCGCCCTCTTCGGAATCGTGGTGAACAACTCCATCATCATGGTGGACAAGATCAATCGCAACATGGAGCTTGGATTGCCATTGAAGGAATCCATCATCGAAGGAGCCAGTTCTCGTCTTGAACCGATTGTCTTGACCGCCATCACCACCATCATCGGCCTCATCCCGATTACTCTCTCCGACCCAATCTGGCAGGGCCTCGGGGGTGCCATCATCGCCGGACTCACTTTCTCGGGCGTCGCTAAACTTTTCTTCATCCCGGTCGTTTACTGGGCTTGGTTTGCCAAAGAGGAAGAAGCGAGAGAAAAAACCGCGTCCCATCCGCCGCTCGAAGGAACTCTCACGACAGAAAAAGCGCCCCTCTTTCAGAGAGAGCCCTGGTAACGGAGGGAATGATCATCTCATTTTGTTGGAGGCGGGATTGCTGCGCCGCAAATCGTCGGGATGAGAAGAGATTTCATTCCGGGGTCGGTGATGAAATCAGGATACGGACCTGTCCAGGTGGGATCGACCCAGTAGACTTTGCCGTCTTTGTAAAAGTTGACTCCTGTCACATTGCGCGACACATCGGGTGGAGGAGCGCCCCCGTTGGACCAAAGATAATTGATCACTTGAGCCCATGTGACTGCCCCGAGAATTGATGGATCGGCAGCGAGATCGTTGAGCTCTTTTTCTGCCTCTGGGTCCCTGTTCCATTTCTGCTCAAGCCACCACCATCCCAAGACATTTTCGCCTGATTGTTTTTGAATCGCACGGAGTAGTGCCATTGGTCCCTTGGGGACACACACAGCTGACGATGGTGGTGTTCCTCCCCCTCCACTCCCCCAACTCGTACCACAGTTGCCCGTCCCTGTGGCAACGATGGTGATGGGGATGCTGTTGAGAGCGCCTCCCCCTCCCTGAGAGACTGAGAGGGTGTAGTCTCCAGGGGGAGTGGTAGAAGAAGCCGAGACAGTGGTCGTCGGGCTAGCGGCAGGGGCGCTTGGGATGGTGAGGTCTGAGT
>JBDTWF010000077.1:0-4872 GCA_040006815.1 Candidatus Moraniibacteriota bacterium
TTCCTGGTCTCCCGCCCGATCCAGACGAGGCCGGGAAGGCGACTATTGAAGGGATTGACTCAAACGGAAACGGTGTACGGGACGATATTGAGCGATGGATTGCAGTCAAATATCCAAACTCTGAAAAAACACGCGCAGGACTTGTGCAGGAGGCGCGAGCATTTCAAAAGGCGCTCACATCGGTGCAGGACACACCTTCTGCATCGGCTGCGTTTGATGAGATCGCCATGGGAACCGAATGCCTTAGCTATCTCGTGGGCCCTTATCAAATGAGAGAGGTCGATAAAGCCTTTCTCACACAAATGCTCAATACATCAGGGCGGATTCGCGCCAATCACGCATGGCAAAACCTTCTCCCAGCAGTGCAATCGTACAGCCCGCCTGACGGCAAGGCTGCGTGTATTGGGTTTGACCCCGATACCTTGCCAAATTAAGACTCTCGACAAAAGGCAGATTTTTTTCTACACTAGGCGGGCACAATGCTCGCCTTTAATCTTCCTTCTATGGCTACGGCCTATAACTATCGTGCCAAAAATATCGAGCTGACCTGGGTGTACATCACACTCTTCTTCGTATTTGTCATCGGCGTTGGGTATGTTTTTGCTCAGGCTTTTGGGAATAGCGCCATCCTTTACGGGGCGGTCGCCTTCTCGATTATCATGAGCTTTGGTTCCTACTGGTGGAGCGACAAGATCGTCCTTAAGATGTATCACGCCGAGCCGGTGACGCATGAGTCCGCTCCCGAGCTCTACAATATCGTAGAGAATCTTTCCATCACGGCCGGCATTCCTGCTCCTCGGATTTATGTCATCAATGATCCGGCTTTGAATGCATTTGCGACCGGGAGAAATCCAGAGCATGGGGTGATCTGCTTCACGAGCGGCATTGTGGCTCGCCTGACCAAGACGGAACTTGAGGGCGTGGCGGCACATGAACTTTCACACATTGGGAACAGGGACACACTTCTCTCGACCGTCGTTGTGGTTTTGGTCGGTTTCATCGCGCTGTTGGCCGATTGGTTCCGGCATTTTTCTTTCTTCGGAGGTTCGCGTGACAGCGACAATAATCGGGGCAATGCGATCTTCATGCTTATCGGTCTTCTCCTCTCCATCCTGGCCCCCTTGGCCGCGTGGCTCATCCAGATGGCTATTTCCCGGAAGCGTGAATTTCTGGCTGATGCATCCGGAGCCCTCCTCACGCGCTATCCGGAGGGTCTCGCTTCGGCTCTCGCCAAAATCGGTGGCGATGCGCGACCCGTGACTGGGGCCAATCGAGCGACTGCCCATCTCTTTATCTCCAATCCCTTCAAGGGAAAGAGAATCTCGACACTTTTCATGACCCATCCGTCGATCGAAGAGCGCATTGCGGCTCTCCAAAACATGGATCTTCGAAAGTAGTATGGCGTTTGCTCAGAAAAAAGGATTCTCTTCATTCGGAAATCGCAAAAAACCGTTCTCTTCATTTTCTTCTTTTGGAAAAAAGCGAACTCCCTTTGGTCAGTCACCTGGATTTGGCAAGAAACCAGCTGGTTCTGGGCGATATATTTTTACGCTTCACTCAGAGTACAAGATGCGTGAGTATCACTTGTCGCGTCAGCGGGTGACGCGCATCATCCGGAGTCCCAAGCGCATCGAAGAGGGAATTGTCGAAGACACGGTCGCCGTCATGCAGCCCGCTTCTCTCCGCCGGGTGAACGGCAAGGAAACCTGGAGCCAGGAGATATGGGTCATGTATAAGGTGCAGTCAAAAGTCCATAAACAAGAAGCAGAAAACGAAGAAAAGAATCCGTTGGCGAGAATGTTGCATCAGCCTCAGCTCAAAATCATCAGCGCCTGGCGTTATCCGGGAGTAAGCCCTGCCCGCGATCCCATCCCGGCCGACATCTTGCGGGAAATTGCCGACTGGAATACGATGGAAGGAGAAGAGGGGGAAGTTTAGCTAACTCATTCATTTGAAGCATATGGCAGACGATATGAATCAATCGGGGGGACAGAGAGAGTGGAAGCCAGTTGAGGCGACCGCAACGGCTGGAAGTGCGAGTGGAACTGACAACAAGGCGGCGGCCAAGAATATGCTTTCGCAGATCGAGGCTTTCCTTGAGGAGTACATGGTGAAGAAGGCTCCCTTTCAGATCCCGATGAATATCAAGGAGATCATCGTCAAGATTGCGCCGTATCTCATCATCATTTTTGCCGTGCTCTTCGTGCCAGTGCTTCTTGCGGCTCTCGGGCTCTCTGCTGTTCTCGCTCCTTTTGCCATGATGGGCGGAGCCGTAACGGGTGGTGTGTCCTGGGGACTCTGGGGCATCATTTCCCTCGTAACGGGAATCGCCGCATTTGGTCTCGAAATCTTTGCTGTCCCTGGCCTTTTCAAGCGGACTCAGGGCGCATGGCGCCTTGTATACTGGGCGAGCCTTGTCTCGTTCGTGGGTGGCGTACTCAATATCTATGGCCTTATCGGAACCATTATCGGTTCGATCATCGGCTGGTACATCCTCTTCCAGGTGAAGGAGCTCTACAAGAACTAGGTCCAAAGAGAGCCATAAAAGTCTCTTTCCAAAAACCCCTATTTCAAGGGGTTTTTTGGCGCTTCAATTCTTCTTTTTACTTTAAATAAGCCATTTTATAGTAATTAGGGATTGACTTTTTCCTCATTTTGGAGTATAATGGACCGTTAGAGAGTTCGTTATAAATTTGTCGTTTCCGATTAACTTTTCCCATGAGAGGGGATATCATGAAGCGCTTCATCGTCTTTGCAGTCTTCGGCATCGTATCGTTCTCGGCGCAAGCGGAGAATGTGTTCCGTCGGATCTGGAATGATCCGTTGATACAGATCGGCGTCGCGCAAGACATGCAACACTCTCGCGACATGAGGCATCAGAGCGACAACGCCATCCTTCAGTTGCAGATCCAGGGTGCCCAAAACGCCATGTATCTGCAACAGGAATTCGCCCGTCGCGAGATGGATGAAATGGTGAAGCGCCGCGAGGACGAATACCGTAATCGCGAGCGTTGCAGTTACGGCTATGACGAACGAATCGTCGATGGCGTCCCGGTGGGTACGAGTCAGAGCCGCAACTGCTCGGGCACGCGCGAAGAGCCCTGGGTCGACGGCCGTACCTCGGTGCCGTACCAGACTCGTCCTGTTGCCGTGTCAGCAGAACAGGCTCCATCACGGCCATACTACGGGCCACCGATCGCCCCTCTCAATCCGCTCAAGAGCGGCATGGGGGAGATCAACTACCCGTACCCGCGCTAGTCGGCGGAATCAGCTCCTGTCGCGCACGGCATGTCCGTGCAATAAGCCCCACCAAGTCTTCATTTGGTGGGGTGTTTTTTTATCCTTCTTTACCTCTCAGGCCGCGGAAGGACAAACGCCAGAGATTATTTGTCTCGTTTGTATTACAATGAAGAAACAGGGAATAGGGTACATGGTAAAGAAAAATTCTTCTCATGCGCTTTCTCCCTCAACCCTTTCCCCTCAACCCTGCTTTATGAAACACACAAAGATCGTTGCGACACTCGGCCCGGCTTCCTCGAACAAAGACATCCAGCGCGCCATGATCAAAAGCGGCGCCAATGTTTTCCGATTGAATTTCTCTCATGGCGAACACGCGTGGCATCGCCAAATGATCAATCAAATCCGAGAGCTTTCAGAAGAGCTTGTTCTTCCGATAGCCATTCTCGGTGACCTTCAGGGGCCTCGTATTCGGACCGAAGTAAACTTTCCGATTGATCTCAAGAAAGACTTCATGGTGAAGGTTTCTGATCTTTCCCACAGAAAAGCCTTTTCTGCTGAGGACCAAATCGTTTACATCGATACGCCCGGTATTCTAGAAAACCTCCAAGAGGGGCATCGCCTTCTCATCGAGGACGGTCTCATGCAAGTGGTAGTAACGAAAGTACACAAGGGATTCGTCGATGCTCAAGCTAAAAATGACGGGACCATTAAGAATCGAAAAGGGATCATTCTTCCGGATACTCCCATCACGCTTCCCATCCTTTCTGACAAGGATAAAGCGGACCTCCAATTCATGATCGACGAAGGCGTGAACTATATCGGACTTTCCTTTGTTGGTTCGGCTCAGGATGTGGAGACGGTCCGGCACATGATCGAACAGTATCTCGATGGCAAGGGAAAACCACCCCTTCTCTGCTCCAAGATCGAGCGAGACATCGCGATCAAAAACCTTGCCTCAATCGTGACGGCCTCCGACGCGGTCATGGTGGCGCGCGGTGACCTTGGGATCGAAATGCCCGAGAGCGAAGTAGTCATCCTCCAGAAGGAGATCATTGCCGAGAGCTTGCGCCAGATGCGCCCTGTCATCGTGGCCACTCAGATGATGCAGAGCATGGTGGGCAATCCGCGCCCGACTCGGGCCGAGGTCTCCGATGTTTCGAATGCCGTCATCGATCACGCCGACGCCGTTATGCTTTCTGAAGAATCCGCCGCCGGGAAATATCCGGTAGAAACGGTGGCGACCATGTGCGAGATTATTGAGAAGACAGAGGAATCGCGCTTTGACGATCTCTATCAGGCGCTCGATTTGAATCTCAAAAACGAATACGCCGTTGTCATCCGAAGCGTCTATGAGCTGGCTCAGAGCTACAAAGCCAAAGCCATCCTGCTTCTCTCGATGAGCGGATTTACGGCGCGTCTCATCTCACACTTCCGTCCGGACGCGGCGCTCTCTGTAGCGACCAATGATAAAAGAACTTGGCAGGAACTGGCTCTGGTCTGGGGGATAGAAGCGACGCTTTTCGATGGAGACAAAAACCTGAATACGCTTATGGCTCGTTTCACCGACAAGCTCAAAGGAGAGGGGAGGCTTTCTTCTGGAGACCAGGTCGTCGTCTTTTCTGGCCGGACCCC
>JBDTWF010000078.1:0-1609 GCA_040006815.1 Candidatus Moraniibacteriota bacterium
GACGCACTTCAGTATGCCAAGAACCGGGATTATTTTGCTATGCTTGTCGGTAAGGGTTCGGGTCTTAAGGAATAAATCTCACTACGATCATGAAATTCACTTTCAAAGCCAAGACTGAAGCCGGAGAAGTCAAAGAGGGTCTCGTGGAAGCGCTCAATCGAGAAGCGGCGGTTCAGATACTTCAGAAAAACAATCTCATTCCCTTGGCCTTGACGAGCGAGGGGAACGCCCTGGCCTGGATGAAGGATGTCCAGAAGCTTTGGGAAGGCGTCTCGCAGAAGGAGCTTATGGTTGTCTTCCGTCAGTTAGCTACTCTCATTCAGGCGCGCGTTCCGATCGTGACTTCGCTTCAGACCGTCAGTGATCAGATCACCAATCGGTATCTCCGCCTTATTTTGCGCGAACTGGAGGACGATATTCGCGATGGCATGTCGTTTTCCGAGGCTCTCGAGCGGCATCCTACGGTTTTTTCTTCCATGACGATCAACATGATCAAGGCGGGGGAAGTGTCAGGGAGCCTCCAACACTCGATCGAGTTTGTGGCCGACAGCATCGAGAAAAACTATCACCTTACTTCCAAGATACGCGGTGCTTTACTCTATCCAGCCTTTGTTCTCTTGGTGGCAGGAATCATTGGATTTCTCGTAGTCACCTTTATCCTTCCCAAACTCACCATTCTTATCAAGGACTTGAATGTGCCCATTCCCTGGTACACCTATGCCCTCATCACCCTGGGAGACTTCATGAATGAGTATTGGTGGGCGGTTCTAATCGGTATTTTTGCGGCCTTTGGCGGTCTTATCTATTACATTCGAACAGAAAGCGGGAAACGCGAGTGGGACACAGTAGTTCTGAAACTGCCGGTCTTCAAACTTTTGGCCAAGAATGTCTTTATCACGCGTTTCTCCGAGAACCTTTCCGCACTCCTCAACGGTGGCATTCCCGTGGTGCGAGCCCTGATTATCACGAGCGATGTCATTGGGAACCGGGTCTATCAGGGAGTCGTCCTTCGGGCGGCCGAAGAGGTGAAAACGGGAGGGGCGATGAGCACCGTTTTCTTCCGCTACCCATCGGAAATTCCTCCAATCGTGGCTCAGATGGTAAAGATTGGTGAAGAAACGGGGACGATGTCGCAGGTCCTCGATGGCATCGCCAAATTCTACAATGAGGAAGTGGAGGTCATGACGCGTAATATGACGAGTCTTATTGAGCCGATCCTCATTGTTTTTCTCGGTATTGGCGTTGCCATTCTCGTGATCGGTATTCTTGTTCCGATCTACAACATTGCCGGACAACTGTAGTCATTGAACAGTCAACAACAAACAGAAAGCGAAACATTATCCTGAACATTCAACATTATTGGTAGTCGATGGTAACCTTGACATTCCTCTAGCGGGGTTGACAGGAAATCCATTGTAGAGGGAAAAAGTGATATAATAGAAGCGTGCGAATAGAAAGAGATTTACTCTTTGATAGCCTTACTTTTTTGGTAGGCGTCAATAAAAAACAAAAACTGGAAGGAGGTGAGAATATGAATAAGACAAAAAAAGGTTTTACCTTGATCGAACTTCTCATTGTTATCGCGATCATCGGTATTCTCGCCTCAATC
>JBDTWF010000079.1:0-2809 GCA_040006815.1 Candidatus Moraniibacteriota bacterium
GATCGGGGAGCGCTCATCTACTCTGCCTCAGGGAAAACCGGCCTGGCTGTTCTCTCGGGCTCACCGGCTGAGAAAGCCGGGCTCCGGAATGGCGACATCGTCATCGCGGCCAACGGTAAAGAGATCAATCTCGACCATCCGCTTTCAGTAGCTGTCGGGAAATTCAAAAAAGGCGATATCATCGAGCTTCTCATCGTGAACGCCGACATTGAACGCACCGTCTCAGTGGCTCTGTAGAGAAAGTTTAAGCTTCCTCGTGGGCGCGAAATGAGCAACCCTATTTTTCCCTTTGACAGAGGGATTTTTGTTGCTTAGAATGAAGGAAATTGCTTATTTATGCGCCAAAGAGAACTTTTTACCAAGACATCGAAGACGGCTCCAAAGGATGAGGTGAGCAAGAATGCCTCGCTTCTTATTCGGGCTGGCTATGTTTATAAAGTTATGGCGGGAGTCTATGCCTATACTCCCCTGGGTCTCCGGGTTCTTGAGAATATTAAGGACATCGTCCGGGAAGAAATGGACGCGATCAGTGGTCAAGAGCTTGTCATGACGAGCCTTCAGCGGAAAGATACATGGGAAAGAACGGGCCGGTGGAGCGATCAAGCTGTTGATGTCTGGTTTAAGACAAAGCTTCAGGATGGAACGGAGCTGGGGCTCGCCTGGAGTCATGAGGAGGCCATCATGGAGATGATGCAGCATTTCGTTCAAAGCTATAAGGACTTACCGGTGAGTGTCTATCAGTTCCAAACGAAGCTCCGCAATGAGCTCCGGGCCAAAAGCGGCATTATGCGTGGACGCGAGTTTATCATGAAAGACATGTATTCTCTGCATGCAACGCAGGAAGACATGGATCAGTACTATGACAAAGTAATTGCAGCTTATCAAAAAATCTATAGTCGTCTCGGTTTTGGCAATGAAACCTATCTTACTTTTGCCAGTGGCGGTGCTTTCACAAAGTTCAGCCATGAATTTCAAACACTCTGTGATGCCGGTGAAGATGTCTTGTATGTCAACAATGACAGAACCATCGCGGTGAATGAAGAAGTCCTTGATGATGCGACTCAAGAAATAGGGGTGGATAAAAAAACTCTCTCACCCATGAAGAGCGCCGAAACGGGAAATATTTTCAAGTTTGGCACCGAAAAAAGTGACAGTATGCATATTGTCTATAAAGACGCCGAAGGAAAACAGCAGCCTATTTATCTTGCGTCATACGGTATTGGGATAACCCGAGCTATGGGAGTCATTGTAGAAAAGTTTTCAGATGAGAAGGGGATAGTGTGGCCAGAGAGTGTGGCTCCATTCAAGGTCCATCTTCTTTCTCTCGGGGCCGACGAAAAGGCAATCGAGATTTATGAAACGCTTACTCAGGCAGGCATTGAAGTCCTCTACGACGATCGTGATACTTCAGCGGGAGACAAATTTGCTGATGCAGACCTCCTCGGACTCCCGTACCGAGTAGTGGTGGGTAAACGCAGTCTCGAAAGCGGAAAGGCTGAGGTCAAGAAGCGGACGGAAGAAAAAGGGACGGAAGTCGCTTTTGACGAGCTGGTATCCACTCTAAAATAAGCGCTATGCCAAAAAAAGCATCCAAACCAAGGCCGAGAAGAAACCACAAGGAACGCATCCTCATCTCCCTCGGAGGATCGCTTCTTGTTCCGGAATCGATTGATGCGGAGTTCGTTGCCAACTTCAAAAAATTCATCGTGTCCCATCTTAAGAAGGGATATCGTTTTATACTCGTCACGGGCGGAGGAAAGACGGCCAGGAAGTACATCGATGCGGCCGCGACCGTCACGCGGATCAATAATGAGGACAAGGATTGGCTCGGGATCCACGCGACGCGCATGAACGCGCATCTCGTCCGGACCATTTTCCGCGAATACGCTCACCCGAGGATCAATACTAATCCGCATGATCTGGAGGATTTTTATTCCGTCGAGGAGCCGATTCTCGTCGCGGCCGGATGGCGACCAGGATTTTCGACGGATTTTGATTCGGTGGTACTCGGAAAATATCTGGATGTGAAGCGCATCATTAATCTTTCCAATGTGGAGAAAGTCTACGACAAGGATCCGAAGAAGTGCGCTAGCGCCAAACCGTATGAAAAAATGACTTGGAAGGAATTTCGCAAGATTGTGGGGAACAAATGGAATCCAGGCATGAATACTCCATTCGACCCTATTGCTTCCAAAATGGCGGAGGAGGAAAAGATGGAAGTGGCCATCATGCATGGTGGCGATCTCGAGAATGTGACCAACTACATCGCCGGCAAGAAATTCATCGGTACCGTGATCAAAGATTAGCTATGGCCGTAGAAAAAGTATTACTGGCATCGCCCAGAGGTTTTTGCGCCGGCGTGGCGCGGGCTGTGAAAGCCGTTGAGGATACCCTCGACATTTTTCAGGCACCGGTCTATGTGAAGCATGAGATTGTCCACAACAAGCATGTGGTCGCCAAGATCGAGGCAAAGGGTGCGCGTACGGTTGAGGAACTCAAGGATGTTCCCGAGGGAAGTGTCGTGGTCTTCTCCGCCCATGGCTCGCCCCTGTCTCATTATGAGGAGGCCGGGAAGCGCAATCTTCACCTTATTGACGCCACTTGCCCTCTCGTGACCAAGGTGCATCTTGAGGTCAAGCGCTATCTCAAGGAAGGTTATCAGATCATCTACATCGGTCATCACGGCCATCCGGAAGGCATCGGGGTCCGAGGAGAGGTCCCGGAAGCCCATATCCCACTCGTTGAAACAGTCGCGGAAGCGCAGGCTCTTGATCTTCCGTCGAGTCCTAAAATGGTTTATCTCACGCAA
>JBDTWF010000080.1:0-1922 GCA_040006815.1 Candidatus Moraniibacteriota bacterium
CCTTTTTCATATTATTTTTCATTCATCATTAGTGCCCTCTTCTTCATTACATCTTTAGCATAGTGCTCCGGTGTAACAATTTTTTCCATAGCATAATCATGCTTGGCACGATAGAAAGCTGAGTACCCCCTGATAGTCATCCCGTGATTGACAATGACATCTACGAGAAGATGGAGGAGCATTCCTAAGGATAAAGCAAAAAAAGCCGCTTGCAGGCCTGTATCCGTCCGAAAAAACCAAGCACCTCCTGCCAGTAGTATAGTATATTCCCAACCATGAAACAAAACGTAGATTTTATCGTTTTTGAGGAAATGATGCCCCTCTATAAAAGCTTTCAAATTGAAGCGGATACCGAAAGCCATGAAATAATCGATGAAATGATCAAGGTCAATAAGTACTCCACCAAAAAAAGCAGCTACGAAAGGAATCCATGGTGAAACCGGGATGAGAATCCACGCAATAAAACCGGCTAAAAAAGCAAAAGCAACATGAAGAAAAAGATGAAGTATCAAACTCATATCGTCCTAATTTCTATCAAATAACGAATGAAGGGCACCTATCGATTGACAGTGCTATCTTCGAGGCGAACGGCGTCCTTTTCGGCGTCCACCGATGTTTTAGTGCGAAAGAAGTGCCCGAAGAGTTTTGAAGAAGCATTCTTCAGGAAACCCCGCGAACCAAAGCCAACCTTGGTCTGCTTGGGGTCAAAGTCGAGAAGGTGTCCCATGAGCTTTTTCCCCGCCGACCAGAAGAATTTGATATCGTCCCAGCTACGGATGCTGATAATTTTCCGGAAGATAAATTGCGGTGAGAAGAAGGCCGAGTAGAGGTCTTGAGTGAGATTCATGAGCTGTTCCTGGGTAATCGGGATTTTCATGACCGACCCACGCATATCGTAGTCGTCATAATCCTCAGTGAGGAGCAATCCTTTCTCTTTACACTCCTTCCAAAGCGGTGTCCCCGGATACGGCACCACGATAGTTGCCTGCATGGTCGCAAAATAGCCCTTCTTGAAGCAATACTTGGCAACAGCGATGGTACGCTTGGAGTCCTCATAATCCTCCCAGGGGTAGCCGAGCATGATAGTCGCATGAGGCTCGAGACCAGCCTTGGAAGCCATCCGGGCGCCATTGATTGTATCCTCTTCTTTCGTCCCTTTGTCGAGTTTATCGAGAGTCTTTTGGTTGCCAGACTCCATCCCATAAAGAATGAACCGGAATCCGGCCTTCCCCATGAGATTGTAATACTCTTGATTAAGCGCGTTGAAGCGCATATTACAACCATAACGAACCTTTTTGTTATAGCCGCTTTGGATGAGAAGCTCACAGAACTTCTTCAGTTTTGGTCCAATGAAGAGCGTCCCAGCATCATCAAAAATTTCTCGAATACCGTATTTGTCGACAACATGCTTCACTTCGGCGAAGAGACGCTCCGGAGAAAAGCTTCGATAAGTACCGATCGGGTTGATCGTGTGGTCCCAAACGCAAAAAGTGCAACGATTCCACCAGCAATCACGGCCACTATACATGTATGTTCCGGGGAGGTATTTATAATTACCGTTCTCATACGCGTAGAGCTCCCAGCGGGTCAGATCACGGTCAACAAACGGAAGGGTGTCCAGCTTATGACGAACCCAGTCAGCGCCGGAATTATGGATTTTTTCTCCAGTTGTCAGGGCTTCGGTTTCTTTGACGGGTGCCTTAACCAGCTTATCCCCTTCACGCCAATAGACTCCGCCCTCCAGTTCTTCGCCTCGATGAATATGGTTCAAGAGATTCACCACAAGGAAATCATAGTCGCCGCCCCGAAGAACATAGTCCACTTTACTATTCTCAAAAAGCTCAATCGGCATGAAGGTTACATGATCACCCACCCAGATAAGCTTCAAGTTGGGTAACTTCTCCTTCAGGTCGTTGATCTGC
>JBDTWF010000081.1:0-4991 GCA_040006815.1 Candidatus Moraniibacteriota bacterium
TTTTTCTCTATTCTACACCCCCCTGGGGGTATGTCAAGAGCGTTCTGAAAGAGAAAAAGAGGTCTCTTCTTGAGACCTCTTTCCTCCCCCCTCCCTATTCCTACTTTGCCTCTCCGACGGCATTCTGGCAGGAGCCTTTGGTGTAGCAATGAATATTTTCGATAGTGGTCGACAGGATTCTTTCGAGAGCTTCTTTGGAATAAAAAGCTATGTGGGGCGTGTAGACGACTTCTTCGCGACCGAGGAGAATATGGTCCTTCACCAGTTCTGCCATCTTCTCCCGGTCAAAGTCTTTCTGATAGAGAAGCTCTTTCTCTTCTCGAATCAGCTCCTCGCCCTCGATGACATCCAGACCACAGCCAGCCAACACTTTATGATCGAGCGCCCAGAGGATGGCGTCATTATCGACGAGCTCTCCCCTGGCCGTATTGATGAGCATGGCTCCGGGTTTCACTTGCTTGATATTCTCCTCATTGATGAGATGGTGCGTCTCTTTGAGATACGGGGCGTGGAGCGTGATGATGTCCGAGCCCGCGAGGAGCTCCGGGAGCGACACATATGAAAAATCCATTTCTTTGGCAAGCGCTTCATTGGGAAAAGTGTCGTACCCGAGGATATGCATCCCGAAACCCTTGGCGATCTGGATGACATTACGACCGATCTTCCCCGTTCCCACGACACCGAGGGTTTTCCCCTTGAGGTCGAATCCTTTCAGTCCTTCAATGGAAAAGTTGTTCCGAAGCCGCCGCACATGCGAACGATGGACATTCCGCGAGAGGGAAAGGATGAGGGCAAAGGTATGCTCAGCCACGGTATTTTCTCCGTAGGAAGGGATATTGGAAACGACGATTCCCCTCTCCTTGGCCGCCTTGACATCAATGTGGTCATAGCCGGTTGAGCGGGTGGCGATAAGCTTCAGTTTCGGGAGAGCCTTGATAACATTTTCATTCACCTCGCTGTAGATGAAGACTGAGAGGGCGTCGCAGTCGCGGATAGAGGCAAGATTTTCTTCCTTCAACGCCCCTTCAAAAAACGAAAGGTCCTCACCCGCAAAAACCTCCTTCAGTCTTTCCTGTTCCCACGGCTGAATCTCGAAAAAAGCGATCTGCATACGGACATCTCTGACATCAACGATTTAAATGGCCCAGCGGGTCAGCACAATGACATACAAACCCATGAGAAGCCAAAAAGAAACGATGAAGAATCTCCGTCCCCGAGCCCTGAGTACCGGATCAATGCTGATCTCCTTGGTCTTCCAGCCGAAATCCCGAAAGAGGAAAACGGTTTCGTAGAGACGCACAAGAACTACCCAAGCGAGAAAAAGAGCGACGAGGATAGAAGCCGGCGTCATCCACGGATTGGCGAGCTCGGGCGTCTTCGGTACCCCCTGGAGAAACCATTTTTCCCATCCCGCCCACTTCATCGGGAGAACATGGAGCGCGGTGAAGAGGATCACCAAGCGAAGCCCCCAACGCTGGAGAAACCACCAGGGTGAGCCGCCGATCGCTTCGATCATCGATTTGAGAGAGAGCACGATGAGGCTCGCAAGAACCAAGGCTCCGGCAAGCCCCGCCCAGGCCGTGAAGGAATAGTCGGACGAAAAAAGTCCCGTAAGAGAAAACTTGGCTGGGATGAACCAGGCGGAAATGATGCCGTGAGCGATAATGAGGAATCCCCCGACAATCCCGATCTCTTTCCGATAGCTCAGCCAGTGATCAAAGGTGTCAAAATAGCGCACGACCGGGCCGATAAGAAAAACAATGGCCAAGAGCATCAATCCGACCGCGGCGATGGCTTTATTGGGAACATAGAGCGGACCCGCGCTCGCTGGAGCGTCGAGCATGTATCCCCGCCGAACATAGAGATACCCCCCGAGGATGACAAACAAAATGACCGCAACGGAAAGCGCCAGAAAATAGTCTTTTGCGCTCGATGGTTTGTGGAGCATAGGCTTTTTTAAATTATAGCACCCTCAGCTGCCTCACTATCCTCTCAGCGCCACCCGCGAAAGAGCTCCCTGGAAAAGGGCTTCGATCTCCTTTGTTTCCCCGAGAGAAAACGGATGGTACCGAGAAAAAAGAGGATCAAGCGTATGGGCCGGACGAAACGCCTGGAGAAAAAGCTGATCTCCTCCCTTGAG
This sequence comes from Candidatus Moraniibacteriota bacterium, assembly GCA_040006815.1. GTDB lineage: Bacteria > Patescibacteriota > Minisyncoccia > Moranbacterales > UBA1568 > JBDTWF01. The sequence goes on from JBDTWF010000081.1 coordinate 2,141, forward strand.
AAGCTCTCTCATTTTTTGGATGACAGCCGGCGTATGATGCTCCTTGATGAGGGTCGTTCGAAACTCATAGGGCACCCCTTTTGATTTGAGGAGGGTGATGCTTTTCAGGATATTTTCTTTTTTCACATTCGGACCGACGAGCTTCGAGTATTCTTCGAGCGCTGTCTTCACATCCATGGCAACATAGTCGACCAGTTTTTCACGAAGGACCCGCTCGAGCATCTCCGGATGATTGCCGTTCGTATCGAGCTTTACCAAAAACCCGAGCTTCTTGACCTTTCCTAGGAAAGCCGGGAGATCCTGCCAAATCGTCGGCTCTCCGCCAGAAACGACGACCCCCTCCAAGAGCGACTGACGCCCCTTGAGAAAATGGAAAAAGGTCTTTTCTGAAATGAAACTCCCGCGTATCTCCTGAAGTTTTTCAGGGAGAACAAATTCAGGATTATGACAGAAGCCACACCGCATGTTGCACCCCGGCGTAAAGGCGATGCATGCGATCTTGTCCGGATAATCGAGAACGGTGAATCGTTGGACGGCAGAGAGCATCATACCGCCACGGCCTCACCATACTTTTTCTCGAAACTGGCATTGGAAGCGACACACTCCTCAAAATGCTTGCGGGAATAGTGCTCAGCTTTCTTTCCGATGTTGAAGTGCGAAACCGGTCGGTGATACCCCATGACCCGCGTCCAGATCTCACAGCGAGTTCGTTCCTTCCCCTTCTCTTCTTTCTGCATACTCATCATATGTTACATGTTAATTTTTATTTTTCAGCTTGCGTGCTCGCGTAGGTCTTGCGGTACGCCTCGTCAAAGCGCTCACCCTCAATTCCAAGTTCTCCATCACACTTCGGGCAGAAATCGTACTCACCAGAGAGGTAGCCATGCTTCGGGCAAATGGAGAAGGTCGGCGTGATGGTAATGTAGGGCAAACGGAAGCGAGTGAGAATCTTGCGCACCAGGGTCCGGCAGGCTTCGGGCGTGGTCAGACGCTCCGTCATGTAGCAGTGCAGGACCGTCCCACCAGTGTATTTGGTCTGGAGATGGTCCTGAAGCTCGAGGGCCTCAAAAACATCGTCCGTATACCCGACCGGCACCTGTGAGGAATTCGTGTAGTAGGGGGCATCCGCCGTCCCGGCCTGGAGAATGTCTGGGAAGCGCTTCTTGTCTTCCTTGGCAAAGCGATAGGTGGTTCCTTCGGCTGGAGTGGCCTCGAGATTGTAGAAGTTCTTGGTTTCTTCCTGAAAGCCCTTGATGCGCTCCTGCATGAAAGTGAGGATCTCTTCGGCAAAGGCCTGTCCCCAAGGCGTCGTGATGTTTTCCTTGTCTTCCGTGAAGTTTCGAATGGCTTCGTTGATGCCATTGATGCCGATCGTCGAGAAATGATTCTTGAGGTAGCCGAGGTAGCGCTTGGTATAGGGAAAGAGTCCCCGATCAATCCAGGTCTGGATGACTTTGCGCTTAATCTCGAGAGAGGTCTTGGCGAGCTGCATGAGGTGCTCGATCTGCTCGAAGAATTTCTTTTTGTCGCCCTGGGCCATGTATCCGATGCGAGCCGCATTGAGCGTGACAACGCCGATGGACCCAGTCATCTCCGCCGAGCCAAAAAGTCCGCCGCCGCGTTTCCGAAGCTCCCGGAGATCGAGCTGGAGCCGACAACACATGGAGCGCACATCACCCGGATTGAGATCTGAATTGATGAAGTTCTGAAAATAGGGCGTCCCATACTTGGCGGTCATCTCGAAGAGGGCCAGGTTCTTTTCATCCCCCCAGTTGAAGTCCTTCCCCACATTGTAGGTTGGGATAGGAAAGGTGAAGGTCCGTCCCTTGGCGTCGCCCTTACTCATCACCTCGATGAACGCACGATTGATGATGTCCATCTCTTTCTGGAGCTCACCAAAGGTAGAAGTAAATGGCTTGCCTCCGATGAGAAGACGCTTTTCCTTGAGATCGGCTGGACAGTCCCAGTCGAGCGTGATGTTGGTAAAGGGCGTCTGTGTCCCCCAGCGCGACGGGATGTTCAGGTTGAAGACGAATGACTGGAGATTCTGATAGACATACTCATAGACGGCTTCCTCGATGTAGCGCTCCTTGGATTTCTTGTCCGGAAACTTCATCTTGTGTCTTTTGATGGTCTCACGCAGTTCCTCTTCGTATTTCTTCACATAGGGAGAGAGGTAGGTGTCGAAACTGGAAAAGGCCTGGGCACCGGCCCACTCGTTCTGAAGCGTCCCCAAAAAATTGACCATCTGAGAGACGGCGGAACTGAGGTGCTTGGGCGGACCAGATTCCACCTTGTTGGGCACGCCGTTGAAGCCCTCTTCCAAGAGAACGCGCAGACTCCATCCGGCGCAGTAGCCCGAGAACATGTCGAGATCGTGGATATGCAGGCTTCCGTTCCGATGGGCCTCACCGATGTCTCCGGGGTAGATGTGGGAAAGCCAGTAATTGGCGATGACGCTTCCCGAGGTATTCAAGATCAGCCCCCCGAGGGAATATCCCTGATTGGAATTGGCGTTCACCCTCCAGTCGGCCCGCTCGAGATAGCCCTTGATGGCCTTCTCCACCTCCACGACAACATTCCGGCTCGCTCGAGCCTCGCGACGCTTCTCGCGGTACAAGATGTAGGCCTTGGCAATTTCTTCATAGTCAAAGCGAATGAGGACAGCCTCGACAATGTCTTGGATCTCCTCAACCGCCGGTATCCGGTCATTGAACCTTTCCTCAAGCTCGACTAGGACTTCGCGAGCGAGGGTTTCAGAAATCAACGCATCCTCTGTGCCGACTGCTTGGGCCGCCTTCCCGATCGCCCCTTTGATCTTTTCAAGACTGAAATCCACGATGGCACCGTT
>JBDTWF010000082.1:0-2863 GCA_040006815.1 Candidatus Moraniibacteriota bacterium
ATTAATGCGCGCAAATTCATCATCTGGTTTGCGATTGTTCATTTGTTCTTTTATCCGACGGCGTGCTTCAATTGCATAAGCTACATATTCTTCAAATTCCGCATCGCTGGGAGGGGCATCAGGATGGAGTACTTTGAGAAAAGCACAAACTGTTTTCTTGATGCCTTTTTCATCACGCCCTTCCACGTTTTTCCCAAGACGAATACGTTTTGTGACTTCTTCATATCGATTTGTATGAGCAAATTGATGGTGGAATGCCTCTGCTAAATAATCAGTGATAAATCCGTAATCATTCGTCAAGAACTCGCTGCTATTCTTGGGCATCTCCCAACCAGGCAAATAACAGGCAAAGCGATCCATGATCGCCAGGTCAAATTCTTTTGGCAGCGGAATGAATAATAATGAAAGACCAAAAAGCAGTGAGGGTTGCTCAAAAGCCAAACTCTTGCCGTTTGTATTCGGTCTGTAGAGGCATTTCGGCCTCATCCATATAAGCTCTTTCGTAAATATCCTTATTTGCAAAAGAGCTTTTTCGTTTGGAATGACCATGTACAAAAGGGGCAATACGAAACCGATTCTCCCGTCCTTCCTGGAGCTCTATTCGTAGCAAAAACAAATCTTTTTTTTCTTTCAAATAACCGCTTCCTCCATCTCGACAAACCACCAGCCATTTTGACAATTTCATACCTGACGTCAGCCACATGATTTCTCCTTCTTTTGTTCAGGCCTGTCAGGTCTCTAAATCCCGACCTTTTTGGCGATTTCGTATTTGATTTCAGACATCACGCATCTCCTCTCAGGTTTACTTCATATTCAATTCTTCAACCGGTATTCCATCATACTTCCACTTCTCGACCTGACCATGCAAGCTTCCTCCCTCGCTTACATGAACCACCAGCACGCAACCAGCAATCTGTGCCGCAAGATCATTTCGTTTGAGCGACATTTCTTTTGTTACATGAGCCTGCTTTTCCTTGAACGGAGAGATAACAAGCATTCTCCCTTTTTCAATTTCTGTTCTCCATACTACAGGGATTCGGGCATTTTCCAGTCTGCGACCCAACACAACAATGATCGGACATGTGCCTTTCAAAAGGACTTCGAGAACTTCCTTCTCCGCAGGCGCATGAAAGCCGCTGATGATTCCTGTGTCACTATCTCTGATCTCTTTGGCGTAATCGTGCGCTTTTAGAATGAAACCTGCTGGGCACTTTGCGGACGAGAAAATTGCCAGCAAGGGACGGTTGAGAAGTTCGAGATTGCCAAGGTGGCTAAGCCCAAGACTTCCGAAGTCTTCGAGACTTCGGAAGTCTGTGTTGGGATCGCTCATTACTCGAACTCCTGAATGTACTTGCGAAAATCGTCGGGCAAATAGCGCGTCTTGATGTATTTGGAAATCAGCAGTTTATACTCTTCGGGAGAACCAAAATTCTCAGTAATAAACTCGCGGTTGACCAATGTGCCATCGCGAAGTCCCAGCCATTCCAGATAGTTGGAATATTCCCAATTTTCGGGCAGGGATACCAAGCCATCTTTAACGGGATTGGCATGGATATAAAGACACAGGTTGAGCAGGTGTTCGTAGGTCTGGATCGGCTTGGCTTGAAACTGTCCCTGAAATAACGCGCCAACTCTCGAAAAGCGTTTGTTGATGGCTTTGGTGTAGGATATGCCAAATTTTTGCATGGCGAGAGAGACTGCTTTCGAGACCGAGACTTCGGAAGTCTTTAAGACTTCCGAAGTCTGCTGCCGCACCCTCCCAACTACATGATAATGCGTGGGCATCAGCGAATAGACCAGAATATCCACATGCGGAACCACGTACTTTTTCAAGCCTTTGAGAAAATACAAATAATTATCGCGCTCAAAGAAAACCGCTTGGCGATTGTTGCCGCGGTTGTAAAGGTGATAATACTGGTCGGGGAGAAAGGGCGTTTCTCTGCGGGGCATGTCCTAGCCTTTAGACTTCCGAAGTCTCTGAGACTTCGGAAGTCTGGGATTCGCTACCCATCCGATACTTGACATCATAATTAATGATGAAATCCAACTCCTCAGCACTCAGCCCGTAGTGACGCGCCAGCGCGCGGTCGATCTCGTCCATGATTGGCTTGGAAGAGACGCCGTCTAATTCATCATAAGTTATCTGATCTCCATCTTTTGTACTCAGGCTTTTTCGTGAAGCGTTTTTTACCAAGTCTTTGCTTAGTTTTTTTGCAACGTCAATTAGACTCTTGTCATTCAACATTGCATCTTGTATCTTGAAGTTTTTTACCAGCCAGTCACCAAGGTGATAGCCATCTGAAAAAACGCAAAAATAGAAGAACATTATTGAACTGTTGATAACACCGTTAATAACGCCTGCATCGGATCCTTTGCGGAAATAAATATATCGTCCATGTGCAGGAGATGACACATTGCCGTTTTTATTGTAGTACGGCAACCCGTCAAGAGATTTTATCCAGTAGCCAGTTGCTTCTTGATAAAAGATGAAATTCTCTGTTGCTCTTGTTGATGTAACTTTGTCAATATTTGAGTCCGACAACTGAAGCTTGGATAAAACTGAAGCCGCCAGTTGAGAACCAGCCTTACCCCAGAGATCAATTTCTTTAGGAAGTAATGCATATTCGAAAAGATTGAATAAATTTGTTCTTTCTTCCGAATACCACCTTTTATATTTTGTTGTATATAAGTCTGCCCTTTTAGATGCGGTTGATAAGGAGACAATAACAATTGATAGCCTTTGTTCTGCACCATCAAAAAGTTTTGATGGGCGTATCCCGTAACTGGATGCCCAAATGATTGACGATGATTTTCTTAGCAGCCCTGAAAGTTCTGACATTCGCGCGCTAGATGTAATACTAAT
>JBDTWF010000083.1:0-2614 GCA_040006815.1 Candidatus Moraniibacteriota bacterium
CATCAGCGGAGTACTCATTTTGCTTTTCTTTGGTCTCCCGGTATTTTTCACGGGGCTCACTTTTCAGGGGATTGCTTTTGAGAAGCAAATCTTTTTCTATGTCTGTCTTCTCGTCGGGCTCATCGCCTGGGTGTCCAAGGGCATCATCACTGGCGACATGCAGATCCGCCGGACGCCTCTCGATATCCCCGTCCTTCTCTTCTGGGTTTTCTACGGAGTGACAGTTGTTTTTTCGGTTGATCGCTGGCACAGTTTTTGGGGATTCTTTGGCGATCCATCGCGCGGTTTCATCGGAGTGACGGCTCTCATCCTCGCTTTTTACTTTATTCTGAGCCATTTCACGGAGAAGCGCTTCTACTCCATGCTCACGGCCTTTCTCGCTTCGGGAGTGTTTGTCACGCTCTGGAGTTTCCTCGTCATTATGAAGCTTCACTTCTTGCCGAAGGCACTCGAGCAGTATGCGCCGCTCTCGCTCATCGGGACCGTCTCGACGCTCGTCCTTTTTCTCTCGATCTTGGTCCCGCTTCTTATCACCGGGATTTTTGTCTTGTGGCGCGAGGGAAATCGCTTCAAGAAAATGTCACGCAATGTTCTCACGGGAGTGCTCGTCGTGACGCTCCTCCTCGATCTCTTCCTCCTCCTCGCGCTCTATCCCTTCGTCAGTTGGATTGTCCTTCTCGGCGGACTGGGATTTTTCCTCATCTACATCTTGGCTCAAATCGTTCGCCCGGCAGGGGAATGGACCTGGATGCCGATGGTGATCTTTATTGTCACACTCTCCTTCCTCATGATCGGTTCCAACAAACTGGCTCGGGCCACGCTTCCGATCGAAGTCACTCCGAACACCAAACTCTCGTGGGAAATAGCCAAGGAATCGATGAAGGACCACTTCCTCACCGGTACCGGAGCGGCTACCTACGGGTACAACTTCTCGCTCTATCGCCCGCAGGAATTCAATGGGAACGCGCTCTATACCCTCCGTTTCTACCAGGGGACGGGGCTCGTTTTTGAGGCCATCCCAACCATTGGCGTCATCGGTACCGTCCTCATGCTCGTTATTTGGTTCTCCTTCCTCTCGATCGGTCTCTACCTCCTGACGCTCGACAAGACCAAGAACAAGATCCTCTCCCTCGGCTTCTGGTCGTCTTCGGTGATGCTCTTTATCGCGGGATTCATCTCACCCATCAACGGGACTATCCTCGTCATGGGAGTACTCCTCTCCACCCTCTCCCTTGGGGTCATCCTCTGGGAAAGCGCCTCCGAGGAACGCTATCTCCGTCTCTCGTTTAAGGCGACGCCCAAATTCGCCCTCGCCCTCGCTTTCGTCTTCATGGTGGTATCAGCTGGCGTGGCTTTTCTCTTCGTCTTTATTGGGAAAGTTTTCACCGCGGACATGCTGGCTGGGAAAGCCGCTCGATCACAGGCTTCGATCGAAACGACTATCCCAGAGTTCTCACGCGCCATGCGGCTCTATCCGCAAGAAGGGCGCTACTTCACTCGCTACGCCCAGGAAAACATGTCGCTTGCCAATGCTGAGGGCGCTCGAGGGACGGCTGATCGCGATGTGAACAAGATCGCTTTCTATGTTCGTGAAGCCGTTGCGTCTGGGGAGAAGAGCAAAGAGATCATGCCCAACGATGTTCTCACCACGGAGGCTCTCGGGCTCGTCTATGAAAACGCCAGTCTCTTTGCCTCGGATGCTCTCCCGAAGGCCGAAGAGCAGTATGCGCGGGCCATGGAACTTGAGCCACAAAATCCTCTCTATGCGGTCAAACTCGGTCAGATCAAGCGTCTCCAGGGCGATGGGAAACCCGAGGGGCCTGAGCGCACCGGTCTCATGACAGATGCTCGAACCCGCTTTCAGGAAGCGGTGACCCTCAAGCCAGATCTGGCGGTGGCTCACTACAATTTGGCCGTCGCTGAAGCTCGTCTCAAGAATGTGGATGCCGCCATCAAAGAGGCCGAGAAAGCAGTTCAGTACGATCGCAATAACGCTGCCTACCAGTACAACTTGGGCGCTCTCTATCAGCTCCGGAATGCTGAGGGCGACTTTGCCAAGGCCGAGGATCTCTATAAGCGAGTGCTCGACGCCAATGAGCGACTCATCGATGTTCGCCTCTCGCTCGGTCTCCTCTATGAGGCCGAAAAGAAAAACGGGGCCGCTCTCGCCGAGTATGAGAAGATCCTGACCTATCTTCCAGAAGGGGATGCTATAACGGACGCCATGAAGCAGACGCGTGAGCAGGTGAACAAGATCATCTCGAATGTCAGAAGCGGTGTCGGCAATCTCTCCAAGGGTTCGACCGGAAGCACTCTCCCAACTCCCGCTCCGACCACGCCCGCGACGGCGACTCCGACCAATCCTACGGCTACACCTCAGAGCGAAACGCTCTTGAATCAGCCTCAAGGCCCGCAACCGGCTACGCCCTAGTCATCCTCTCGTCAGGGGGACGAAGGAAAAAAACAAAAGACAAATGAAGAGACGAGAACGCACAAAGATTCTGCTTGGGGGATTCTTTGTGCTTTCTTTTTTGTTCCTCTCACTCGCTCCTCTCTCTCCTGCCTCTGCCTCCCTCATCCCCTGTGGCCTCACTCCAAACGCAAGTAACCAAAA
>JBDTWF010000084.1:0-16893 GCA_040006815.1 Candidatus Moraniibacteriota bacterium
CGGCACAGCACAAAAGAGGCGGTGGCGAGGGCCACAAGGAGGAGGACGATGAGAATGGTGAGTTTCTTGTTAGGCATAAAAGTTGACATTAGATGGTATCAAATCCCTCTCTCCTCCGTCAAGTATACCAAACCCTGTACATGAGTTTATACGACCGTATAAACTCATGTACTTGAAGGCTTACCTTCCTTGGGTCGTTTTAGTCACCAGAAAGTCCAAAGTGCTGTCGAAGCTCTCGGTCATTTTCAATGTCTTTGGCAACAATATACAGGAGTTCTTTCCCGATCTTGTATTCGGCCTTGAGGAGTACCACCACTTGCTCGCATTCATGGGGATACACCCACACGCTGTCTTGGAGTCTCACAAAACCAAAAGAAAGCATCTCTATCCGAAGCCTATCCCGACTCTTTCTCCATCGTTCTGGAATGTCAAATATAACGAGTCTCCAGGATCCGTCCCATTTCCTCACGATGGCTTTTTCTTGCTGGAGCTGTAATCGAAGAAGTTCTCTTTGTCCCTTTTCGGTAAGCCGAGCGACCGCGTCTCCATCCCTCTCAAAAATCTCTACCAACCCTCTCTTCGCAAGCCTCTCCAAGATTTCGCGAATGTATTTTGGCGATTGGTAACGGTAAGATTTCTTCTGCTGGAAAAGACGAAGTGTGCCAAGAGCTTTCGGCGCTATGACCGCAATGCTCAGCATGCCGACTGTGCCGACGACACCAAGCACTATACCGCCTACTTCTCCCCATGCCAGCCTTTTTTTCCCTACTTTCTCCATAGACTTATCCGAGTCAGGATTGAACATAATATCCTACGACCGTTCGAAGTTATGTGCAAGTACCAATTTTCTGGGCTTGTTTTGAACACTCAAACCCCATGAATAAGGGATTTTTTCTTCTCGCCACTGTTACATGAGATTGAACGACCGTATAAAGTCATGTAACAAATAGTTGGTAAAAAATGGGTTTCAGAAGAGAGATCTTGAAGGTGTTTGGCAGAATACATTGCGAAAGATTTCCATTTTTGGTACGATAATCTGTTTTGAGAATTGATCCATTCAAATGCAAAACAGACTGATTTGGTTACTCACATTCCCCGTCCTTCTCCTCGGACTCTTGTTCCCTTTTTTTTCTTTCGCAGCCAGCGAAATCTTTCTCACTCAGATCCAGATCGAAGGAGACAAAGCGGACGATGAATTCGTCGAGTTGTATAACTCGAGTGACACACCGGTGAATCTTTCTGGCTGGAGCATCCGAAGAAAGAGTAAGGGTGATGCAACCGTCAAAGGAACTTCACTCAAGACATTTGGAGCAGGTGACGTCATCCCCACGCACGGGTATTATCTCTGGAGCAACTCACAAGGTATCTTCAAAGATCTTGCCGATGTGACAACGAGCTCGGGCCTTACCAATGACAATAGCCTGGGACTCTTTGATAAGACAGGAGGGCTCATTGATTCGGTAACCTGGGGCTCTGGTCACGCCCTCCCCTTTTCGCCAAGCGTTTCGGGAAATCCCGGAAAAAAAGAACGCCTCCTTCGTGACAAAGCGACTTTCAGCTGGAGCTTGTCTCAAATTTCAGAGCCGACCAATAGCCTCGGAATTGCTTTCGAAGAAGAGAAGGATGAACCCGTACCACCGCCTCCCGCCGGTCCCTTCTTCATCCGCATCAACGAGGTCTTTCCCAACCCAGATGCCAAGAACGATAGCGGCGAGTTCATCGAACTCTACAACTACGGAGAGGACACGATCGACCTCAGTGATTGGACGCTCCACGATGCGACCAAGACCGGAAAGTATCTTTTCCCGGCGGCGTCTAAACTTGCGAAAGATTCCTATCTCGTTCTCACGGATAGCGACTTCACTTTTTCCCTTAATAATACGACCGAAGCGCTTTCTTTGTTTGATAATTTCGGAAACATCATTCACTCTGTCAATTACGAAAAAACCAAGGAGGGCATTTCGCTCAACCTCGTCGATGGAAAACTGAAAGGTAGTCAGCGGCCGACTCCGGGCGAAGCCAATCTCCTCGATACTGATCCAGAGACGCGAGAGAAAGTTCCCAAAAAAGGATTCCGGGGCATGCCAGTCAACTTTGATGCACGCGGTAAGGATGCCGATGGCGACAAATTGAAATACACATGGAGCTTCGGCGATGGACACAAGAGCTATAAAGAGAAAACCTCGCACAAATATGAAGAACGCGGAGTTTACACTGTGACGCTCACGACGGATGACGGAAAAAACGCGACCACGGAAACTTTCCTCATCAAGATCGGAAAATATGAGTACCCTGAGATTCGGATAACCGCCTTCCTTCCCAATCCAGCAGGGAAAGATGCCGAGAATGAATGGGTGGAAATTGAAAATCGCGGGAAAAAAGAGGTGAACCTCAAAGGGTTTGGCATCGCCACCGGAACCAAGAGTCTCGTCAATCATCCTATTCGAGACGACTTTGTCATTCCCAAGAAGTCCAAGAAAAAAGTGACGCGTGAGGACTCTCTTCTCGTGCTGGGTAATGTGAAAGGAAAAATCGAGCTCCGGGCTCCAGACGGAAAAGTCCTTCAAAAATTGAAATATAAATTTCCGAAAAGTCTGGGAGACGATGTCGTATTAACAAAAGAAAAGGGAAAGGGCCTCATCGCGGTTCCTGTGGCGGAAACAATCCCTGAACCAGAAGAAATACCAGAGCCTCAGGAAGAAAACGAAAAGAGAGAACCAGCTCTCACTGAAGTGCCTGAAGCAAATCCGGGACAGGGAACGGATGAAGAACCTGCCTCAAGTACCGCCGAGCCAGAGGTTTTGGGCGCTTCGACGAATACCCCCTTCTCCATTGATGGAGAAACAAAAAACGAGGGGCCCTGGAAAGACGCTACCTCTTTCTTCTGGGAATTTATAGAGAACTGGAACGAGAAATTGAATAATTTATTCTCTCGCTCCTAGTACTAGGCCCACTTGACAGTAATCCTATCGGCGTCCATACTGGTTTGCATTCTTTACCAACCAAAAAAGGAGTGAAAATGTCATAAATTCTCACTGAACACACTAGAGAATTTCTCTCAACATTCGTAAAGGAGTTAGACATGAGACGGATCGTTTCAGCATTTCTGTTTATGTTTCTTGTAGTATTACATGCCAAGATTGCTCTTGGTGCCTGGGCCGAACCTCCTCAGGTCGTGCCCTTCATCTACAGCGGCGTTACATTCACGCACATTCAACAACTCGAGTATCATTCATCGGACTACCAGGTGATTGTCTATTGTCCGGACAGCTTTGTTCCAAAGCTCGAATACAACGCATACGGACAGCAGATGCAGTTGGATTATTACCACGCAACTGCCAACACCTGCATTTACAAGTCCTACAATGACTTTTCAGACCACACATGGTACCCAACCTGGGGCTACTACAACGGGGCGCTCATTAGCAGCCAGAACGGCTATTCCCCAGACTACAGCTTCCGATCGACTCGAGATCTGTACTTCAAGAACGAGACCTACAACTTCTACGGTTACTTTGGACTGTATGAAGTTGCTGCGAACGAGTTGGTGGTGGAGGCAACCGAGTTTGGCAATTTCAAGTGGCCTTTGTCCGGTACCCTGTTAGACAGAGGAACTCCAGCTCTGCAATTCGGTGATGACTGGTCCTTCGGAGAATGCCCTACGTCAACAGTAAAGAAACATGCTGGTTTAGATGTTGATGCAGACGCCGAAGAACCAGTGTATGCGGCTCATGACGGGGTAGTAAAAGCCATCTTCACGGGAGAGCATTCGACATGGGGTGACGCCATCGTGGTCGAAGATGCCAGCGGTTCATTTACTACCGTGTATTGGCATGTCATTAAATACTCTACGCTCGCTGTAAATGACACAGTAACAAAAGGCCAGCATATTGCTGTTATCGCTGACCTAGGAGGGGCTACTCATTTTCACTTTGGTATCCGTCGGGCAGCCTATAATGCGCACTTCTCGCTTGCTGGCGCGTTACCAACAACGGCTTGCGGAAGCCCTGTTCTTTTTCCGGCACATCCGGAATATTTCGTCGATCCAGAAACTGTGATCTACGAATAGCTAGTAACTTGTCTAGCAAAAGGAAGCTCTTTATGAGCTTCCTTTTTCATTAAAGATTTTAGTCTAGTAAAAACACTATCATTACAGTCTCTCTAAGGTACTTAACATTTTACTAAAGGTCAGCTCTAAAGGATTATTTCCCGCATACCATACTATGATAGTGTTTGATCCATTAGGTATATATATTTCGTAAAAGTTATTCCCACTAAACGCATCTTGGTAGGTAAGTTTTTCTACCGATACACCATTAAGCTTGATCTTCTCTTGTTTTGGACTAAGTAGGTTATCGATCCCTCGTTTTCTTAACACCTCACTGAGAGGATACTTCTCCATGGATATCTTAAAGGTAGTAAGTATAGATCCCTCCAGTTTCCTTGATGAATTATCGGCCTTGAGAAAATTAAAAACGATCGCCTCTCCTTTCTCAATGGATAGCTCTTCAGGGTATTTTATTTCAATTCCATACTCATTATTAGAGTATGTTTTCCAGTCCTTAAAATCACTAATCTTAATATCTTTAAAAGGATCCACCATCGTTTGTTGCTTTTCACTTTGAACTGGAATATTTTTAACAATTGGGATGGATTCAGGGATTGAATTCAAATTATTCTTCTGAATCTTCATTCTATCTATAGAGTGAAAAAATAAAAGAATTGCAGCAATGAGTGCCACAAAAAATAATCCTGCATATAGAGCTATTCTTTGTTCTTTTTCCATATTCCTCATCTATTTTAAATAGAAGGCGTTGGGGCGACCGGCTGAGAGGTTGGAGCGACGGGAGTTTGACCGGATTGATTGACGAGCGAGCGATAAACAAAAGCATAGGCCACAGCAATCACGGGAAGAGCGACGAACCAGCCAACCAGGAAGGCCATGAGCCCGAGAAGCATGACGCCAAAGGAGGCAAGCGCCAGCCCGAGGAGTTGCCACTTCACGCCGTCAGTCAGACGAGCACTCTCACGGAGCGCCTCGAAGGGTCCGAGCTTTTTATCAACAATGACATAAGTGTACATCCCGTAGCGGAGGGTGAAGTAAATACCCGGGACAACGAGTAAAACGAAACCGACGACGACAACGATGCCGTAGATGACGGAAGTAATGAGATAGGTGATAAAGCTTTTATCCCAGACGAAGAGCTCATTCAAGGTTGGGGTTTTCCCATCCACGATCATAAGGAGAGTCCGCATAGCGTTGAAGTATATCCAGGCAAGGAAGATACTCATGCCAGCCCCAATGAGTGAAGCGGTCGGCTCAATATCCTTAAAAAAGCCTTTTTGGAGGTAGTTACTCGCGCCGCCGAGGAAATAGATAAAGAGAAGCGCCAAGAGGAGGAACTTCCAGTGGGTTTTGAAACTGGCCCAACCGAAACCAAGCGCCCCCTTGATACTGATAGCTTTTGGCATATCTTTTAATAAAAAATGAGCGAGATACGGGAATCGAACCCGTGCCCTAACCTTGGGAAGGTCATGTACTACCATTATACTAATCTCGCTTGGTCACCCCCACCATAGCAAAGAAGGTTTCAATTTTGCAAGCTTCTTGATATGATGGGGAAGTAAATTTTTCTTTCTTTTGAGGGCCTGTCTGGCCATGTTTTTGGTTCGTGCTCTCCCTTAATCAATTATCTAAAACCGAATGTTTCCTTCTCCAAATCAGGGTTCTCGTCCTACCTGGTTCACCCGGAAGCGATTCTTCGTCATACTCGGGGTTGCCCTTCTCATCGCCGTCATCTTCTTTGCCTTCTTCGCGAAAAGCCACAAGCAGGAATTTGCCGTTGGTGGGCTTTCTTTTCTGACCAAGGTCTCCAAACTCCTCCCCATCCAAGAGGACACCAAAAAGGAAATCGATGTCGTCAATCAGATCGCCGAAGCGCTCCTCAAAAAAGACGGTGTTACCCGTACCTACCTTGTCATGCTTCAGAACAATTATGAGCTCCGCCCGGGTGGTGGCTTCCTCGGCCAGTACGCCATCATCAAGCTGAAGGACGGTGCCGTCATTTCGAACTTTGTCGAAGACGCCAACCTCCTCGATCAGCGCATCATAGCCAAGATCACTCCGCCCTATCCCTTGACCCGAAAGCTTCAACTCAAAAAGTGGAAATTCCGTGATTCCAATTTCTCCCCGGATTTCCCGACCAATGCCGACAAGGCCCAGTACTTCTATCGCCTCGCGGGTGGCGGACAGAAGTTTGACGGCGTCATCGCGGTCAATGCCTTTGTCTTTGATCATATCCTCGAGATCACCGGACCCATCACACCGGCTGGCTACTCCACCACATTTTCGAGTGATAACGGCGCTCTCAAACTCGAAGAGGTCGTCGAGAAATCCTATCTCGGAGAAGATGTCCCGGCTGAGCTCAAGCAAGCCCGGAAAAACATCATGAAGAAGATCGCGGCTGAGATCGTAACCCACATCGCGACCGTCGACAAGATCCCCAAGGTCGTCGAACTCGCCCTCGAAGAATTGCGTGAGAAGAATGTCATGCTCCACTTCACCGACCCAGCCCTCCAGGATCTTGTCAAAAGCGTGAAATGGGACGGGACTATCGACACTGAGTGGGACGGCGACTATCTCATGCTCGTGGATGCCAACATGGGCGCCCTCAAGTCTGACGCCTATGTAAAACGCTCCATGGAATACACAGCTGATTTCACTGGAGAAAAACCGATGGGCTACCTCACCTACACCTATACGCATACCGCGACGCACGGCGACTGGAGAACCAGCGATTATCACACCTATCTGCGGGTCTATACTCCCAAAGGCTCAGTCTTGAAGGATCGAAAGCTCGTCAGTTACCCTCTCACCAACGAAGACTTCAACAAAACTTACTTCGGGATGTTCGTCGACACGCTCATCAATGGCTCGACGGCTGGGCAGATCTCGTATGAGCTCCCATCTAATGTCACACCTGAGAACTATAAGCTGAAACTTCAGAAGCAATCAGGCGTCGGCACCATCCCCGTCAAGATCACCGTAAAAACCAAAGATGGGGAACAAACACAGACCGCCGATCTCAAGAAAGATCTCATCTTCACCTTTCAGACCATTGAAGAAAAAAAGTAGCACAGAGTTTTCGGTATTTTGGACAAGAAAAAAACCGCACAGAGGAGATGAGGAGAGAGAAATTGGGGGTAGAGCGTTGCTACCAGTTCTCTTTCATCTGTGTGCGGCCAGACTTCCAAGGTGGAGGTCCAGTACCGAGCCAACCAACAGGCTTCGGTACCTCGACTATAGCTAAAGTTTGGATTCCTGTCAACGGCCTTTTTTCCCTTTGCAGAGAGCCAAAATTTCGGTATCATGAGCTAAAGACTTTTTTATGGCATCTCCTGAAGAAACAATGGAAAGTTCTGCGGAAGGACTGGATCCCCGTGATCATCGCCGCCTCGGGCGCGAACTCGATCTCTTCACCTTTTCGGATCTCGTTGGTTCTGGTCTCCCGCTTTGGACACCCAAGGGTACCCTCGTACGGAATCTTCTGGATTCCTATGTTTGGGAATTGCGCAAAAATTATGATTACGATCAGGTAGATATCCCTCACATTACGAAGCGTGAACTCTATGAGACCTCTGGTCATTGGGACAAGTTCAAAGACGAACTCTTCAAAATTACAACGCGTGAAGGTCATGAGTTTGCGATGAAACCCATGAATTGCCCTCATCATACGCAGATCTATGCCAGGAAACCATGGAGTTATCGCAATCTTCCCCAGCGCTACGCCAACACAACCAAAGTCTATCGGGATGAACAGTCTGGAGAACTCAACGGCCTCGCTCGCGTGCGCTCCATCACCCAGGATGATGCCCATGTTTTTTGCCGGCGAAGTCAGATTGAGGAAGAAGTGACAAAGATTTGGGACATCATTACGGTGTTCTACCGAACATTTGGCTTTTCTAATCTCAAGATACGCTTCTCGCGACATGACCCAGAACATTTTGAGAGATATCTCGGTACCAAGGAAATATGGAAAGAAGCCGAAAGTCAGATCGAAAGCATTCTCAAAAATTCCGGCGTTGACTATACCGACGGGCTGGGTGAGGCGGCTCTGTACGGACCAAAGATCGATTTCATCGCGACCGATTCGCTTGGCCGAGAATGGCAGGTAGCGACCATCCAACTCGATTTCAATCTCCCCGATCGTTTCGATCTCGTCTGTGTCAATGAGAAAGGAGAAAATGAACGGATTGCTATGATCCACTGCGCCATCATGGGCTCACTCGAGCGCTTCATGAGCACCCTTATCGAGCATACAGCCGGTAATTTCCCGCTCTGGCTCGCGCCGGTCCAGGTGAAGATTCTCCCGATTGGCGAGAAACACCGCGAATATGGGAAAAAGATTTTTGAAGCCTTGAAAAGGGCTGGTTTCCGAGCCGAGCTGGATGAGAGCGATGAGTCGCTCGGGAAGAAAGTAAGAAATGCCAAGACCGAAAAAGTTCCTTACTTCGTCGTCCTGGGTGATCAAGAAGTCGAGGGCCAATCCGTCAGTCTCGAAAGCCGCCAGAACGGGAAGATCGGGGCTCTCTCGATCGATGACCTTACGAAACGACTCGGGGAAGAAGTCGAAACTAAAAAATAAGGTTCTTCTCATTCGGATGGAAAGAACTGAAAAGACGCCCTTATTGGAGGGCGTTTTTCTTTTGTGGTTCAAAGCTCGCAAAGAATACGGTCGCCATTCTCAGCGTTTACCGCTACAGGTATCTTTAGCCCAGAGGCCGCGCTCATGGGTGCGCGCATCTCCCTCAGCTTGGCGAAAAAGATCTTGTTTCGATACATCTGGTGGGAAACTCGCCGCTGAAGCATAGCCTTCGCGCACGAGCTTCTCATTGACCAACTCATCATCGAGATAAGCATAGCGCAGGAGTCGCCCGTACCGATCCGTCTCGCTCACATCTTTCTCAAGCCGCACTTCTTTCCCTTCGAGAAGATCTTCGAGGTAATTACTGGCTTCCTTTCCAAAACACTGAACCGGCGTGTTCGGCTTCACGCTCTCAGGAGTATCTACTCCGATGAGTCGAACTTTCTCTCCGCTTTCGAGTTCAAAGGTATCTCCATCCACCACGCGCTTCACCAAAGATACTCGGGATTGAACAGTCTCTTGCGGATTCTTTTGAAAGAGATTCTTATCCGTCCAATCATGAAAAGTCGGCCAGGTGAAATAGGCCAGATTGAAAAGGATGACAAGAGAGAGGGAGAGAATTGAGCGCGGAGAGCGACGGGGAAGTGTCCAGAAGGCAGGCATAGGCTAGCGGATCGAGAAACGCTTAAAGCGCCCCTCCTGAAAATGCGAGACATAAAAGCGCTTCATCATTTCCGTCGCGAAAAAGTATGCCACGGCTAACACCAAGACCGTCAGGAGGAGACTTCCGGTCGGCTTCAAGAAGCGGAAAAGATCTTGTCCAAGAAGCGTGTACGGGAGAAGAAAGACCAAGCCTAATGCAACCAGGGACAGTGAGAAGAGGGGCCAGGCCGGACGCGTTGCGCGGAAAAAAGGAAGCTTGGTCCGAAGCGAAAAAATAAGAACTACTTCCGTCACGACCGAAAGTAGGAACCAAGCGGTCTGCAAGGATTGTGGTCCGTCTTTGTAGAACATAGCAAAGAGCATGAAGTCAAAAAGCGAGCTCACGATTCCGAGGAAAGTCGCCATAAGAACGACGGAGCCGACACTATAGTTCCTCGGCTTTTCGAGTTCCTCGTGATCGACATTGTCAGTAGCGACAGCGATCATGGGAAAGTCTGAAACGAGATTAAGAAGAAGGATCTGGATGGGAAGAAGCGGTACGAAAGGAAGAAAAAGAGAAGCGAGAGCCACCGAATAGAAATTTCCGAAATTTGAGGTGAGAGTGATCTTGAGATACTTCAAAATATTAGCGTAAATGATGCGCCCCTCTTTGACACCATCCACGATCGCTCCGAGATTCCTTTGGAGCAAAACGACATCTGCCGCTTCGCGAGCAATGTCGGCTGCACCCTGAACAACGATCGCTACATTGGCCAGCTTGAGAGCAGGAGCATCGTTGATCCCTTCGCCAAGAAATCCCACTTCGTATTTTTCTTGAAGCAATTTAATGATGAGGTATTTCTGACGGGGTGAGACCCGGGCAAAAACATGCCGCTCATCCACGATTAACTTCTGCGTCTCATGTGGGAGCGCCTCAAGTTCGGCCCCGGTCATGACATCCTCTATCGATCCCACCAGCCCCACGGCATGACCTACGACACCAGCGACCTCGCGACTGTCACCCGTCAGGATTTTCACGGCGACTCCCAAGCGTTCGGCTTCCCGAAGAGTTGCGGAAGCTGTTTTCTTCAGTGGATCCAAAAACGCAATAAAACCAAGAAGGGTAAGCTCCTTTTCCAAACTTTCCTCAAGGACATGCTTTTTCACAAGCGCTCGCTGTGCGACAGCGAGAACGCGCTCCCCAGCCTTTCCTCTTTCGTTGGCCCAAGTGAGCCAGGCTTTTTTTTCTTTCGGCGAAACTCCAGACGAAAGCTCGAGCACCTCTTCAAAGGCCCCCCGCACGACAACGCGATATCCTTCCTTCTGACTCCCAATGAGGATGCTACTTCGGCGGCGTTCCGGATCGAACGGAAGCGAGTCGATACGGGTCGTCGCCACCACATTTTTCCTCTCGTGGTCAGTGAGAGCATCCCAAAGAGCCAGGTCAAAAGGATCATGCAAAGTCCCCCTTCCTTCCGGGGCTTCAAACGAAGCCAGGCTCGCCAAGACGAGCGCCTCCCGTTTTCGCTTGCCTTTCACATCAGAAACAGCAAGGGCATTCTCCGTGATGGTTCCCGTCTTATCGGTACACAGAACTTCGATGCTTCCGAGGTCCTCAATGGCAGAGAGGCGCTTTACCACAACTTTCTTCTGCGCCATTTTCAGGGATCCCCGAGAGAGGGCGACCGTGATGATGACCGGAAGAGCTTCTGGTACGACAGAGACGGCGAGAGCGAGGGAGAAGATGAGGAGTTCTCCGACGCCCGCACTTCCTCCCCGGATGATCACATTGGCGATAAAAATGGCGGCCAGTGTCAGCACCACCATGCGAAGGATGAAACGGCTAAACTGCGTGATTCCTTTTTCAAAAGCGCTCTCACGGTGTGTTTCTTCGGAAAGCGTCGCGATGTCGCCGAGAGCCGTCTCCCGAGCAGTCGCCAAAACCACCCCTATTCCTTTTCCAGAAACGACAACTGTTCCAGCAAATCCGATGTTTTTCGCTTCATGCATTTCGGCCGTCGGCTTTTTCATGGGGATGCCTTCCTTTCTCACAGGAATAGTCTCACCGGTCATGACGCTCTCGTCGAGCATAAGGCCCGTACTCTCAAGAAAACGCACATCCACCGCCAGTCGGTCTCCAGCTGAAACGAGAAGGATATCCCCGGGGACGATCTCGCGACTCTCGATCCGGACGCTTTCTCCAGAACGCCGGACATTCACATGAGAAACAAGAAACCGCTTCAAGAGATGGAGGGTTCGCTCCGAATGGTATTCCTGGTAGGTCTCGAGACCAACATTGATCGCAATAAAGAGAAGGATAAGCAGAGCCTCAATCCGTTCATTCAAGAAAAAAGACAATCCTGCGGCGGCCAGAAGAAGATAGAGAAAAGATGAGCGAAAGCGGCGCTTTACGAGATCTCGCCAAGATGTTTTGGCGGCGATGATCTCATTCGCTCCAAAACGCATCAAACGCTCCTTCACTTCATGAGGGAAAAGCCCAGAGGGGCGGCTCTCGAGTTCAGCGAGGACCTCTTCCACGGGAGGGAGGGTCATCTTCTTCCAGAGCATACTGCTTTTTAGTTTCTGTTTTTGGAAAATTTTTGAGCCAGACTCACAAGCGTATCAAAACTATCAGAGGATTCACTTTTATTCTTCTTTGTCTGGCCACAGAGACCACATCGGTGAGTGATCTTCCAACTCTCCCCGATCTTCTCCAAAGCCACGGGTTCCATAAGACCACCACAGGAAGCCGCTCGATCGCCCGGATGAACATCCACATGCTTACTCCAGAGACAGGCTGGGCAATGATTGGTAAAGCCGTCACCAGACACTTTCGTCCCGCATTTTTCACACACAAAGTCTTCTCTCTTTCGCTGAAAGCGGCGGCCCACATCCAAAGGAGACTGGCTCGCATGATGATTCATCGGCATAGTCTCATTTTAGCATGCGCCAACAGGAAAAAGAGGAAAACTATTTCTCTTTGGAGAGTATTCTGTTGATTGCATCTTCGTCCTGACAGGAATATTTCCGACTAGCGGAATAATAGCGTTGCTTGGGTCCATAACAGCCATCATTGTCTCGGTGGAGCGTTGCGAGAAGTGGGAGAAGAAAACCAACATTCTGATTGAGAAAAGATCGGTGCAAGCGCTCCATCGTACTCCGCCGCTCGTCATCACCCATCCGAGTGAAGACGCCCATGTCATCACCGATCTTCCCGCTCCAATCGAAGTGGACAAAAACATTTTTTACTTTGCTCTTGAATTGCTGATTCCACAAAAGCGCCCAGCACCAGTCTCCTGGCTTCTTGTACCAGCGCGAGAAACACGGTCCATCCTCCACCGTTCCATCACTGGAGAGTCCAACGCCGCCTTCGACAAAATCAAAGAGTTGAAGGTAATTAGGATTGGTAATGTCATTGGTCTGAGCACCAATGAGGATATTCATCCCCCGGAAAGCCGCATACTCGCGCATGTCACGAATGATCTCAGGTATCAGCGGATTGGAGAGGTCAGCGCGTTCCTGATAGAAGACCTGTCCAAAGAGAAAGCTCTGGACTCCCATGTCCATAGCGCGCTCAGTGATATACCGGAGATACTTGCGGTATTCTCCGCTTTCAAAGGTCGGCTTACAGCTGTGCTCCCCCCAGTAATTCTTGCTCCCCGGCCGGCACATCTTCTTGAAATCAAAATCCCGATCTTCCTGGGGAAATCGATAGTCTTCCTTGGTATCGATGGCCTCCGCGATGAACATTCCGTACACCCTGGGGTCGCCCTCGACCTTCTTCAGGATCTTCCGAGCCAGCTTGAAGTCCGGCGGCTTAAGCCAGGTTTCGAGCGCGCGATGGAGATAATAGCATTCCGAGCGATTAATGAGCGCGATGGAACTATTGATGTCTCCACCATATCCCGAGAGAAACCCATCCGCCACACAGCCTTTCGTCTTCATTTTGGCGATGGAAGCAGGCGGAGGTGGTGGCAGAGGCTGAAGCTCATCCTTTTCTCCTTCGATAGCCGGAACATCCTGTTCGTCCTCAAAAACCGGGGCTGGATCCGACCACTCAGACAAAGGCTGATTCTCTATAACAGGAAAGGCGAGCTCGTCATTCGATGGCTTCCTAAACCAGAAGATGCCACCAACCAAAAGAATGAAAAGGAGAACACTTCCGCTTATCACCAAGCGACGATAGGTCATGAACCAAGGCTTTTTTTCTGGACGGATGTAAAAAGGAAGCATAAGAGTCCTTCTATTATACAGGCAATACAAAAAAGCCTCGAGGTGAGGCTTTCTATTCTGGAGCGGGAGACGGGAATCGAACCCGCGTGTCCAGCTTGGAAGGCTGGCATACTACCATTGTACTACTCCCGCAGATTCAATTGCTCGCGGATTCCATCTTTGCCTGCGTCGCGGTCGTCAGTCCCGTGAAGGGATCGAGGACGATGCGCTCTTTGGGAACCCCGAGGCCGCCGAGGATCGATTTCATGGCCTCGATGAAGACAGGCGCACCGACCAAATAATACCAATTCTCGAGAAGGCTTTCGGTCTTCAGGTGCCGCAGGAGCATCGGCTCGTCGATATACCCCCGCTCCTCATTCGGCCCGGTGCAGGGTGCTTCCTCCTGCGAGCAGGTCGGGATCACCTTGAGCCCAGCAAGCTTCATGTTTTTTATTTCTTCGTAAAAAGCCGCATCCGCTTTCTTCCGATTGGAGTAGAAGAGAGAAAATTCCCGTCCACTTCCCTCGCTCTCGGCCTGCTTCAAAATGCTCCGTACCGGCGTGATGCCGATGCCGCCAACGATGAAGACTATTGGGTGGCCATCAGCCGCGTTGGCCAAAGTGAAATGGCCAATCGCCTTGGTGATCTGAGCCGTCTCTCCGGGCTCAAGCTCCATAAAGGTATCTTTGAAACCGCTATTCGTGTCCCGCATCGCAAACATGAGATCGTCTTCTGCTGGGGCCGAGGCGATTGAGAAGGAGCGGACTGGACCGCGTTTGTCAGGGTATTTGAGCTTGGGAAGAACGAGGGCCACATACTGCCCGGCCTCATAGGTGAAATCAGCTGGCCTGGTAAACCAAAAGGCAAAGGTTTCCTGAGCGACCTCCTTCTTTTCTTTGAATGTGATAGTGTAATTGGCCATGCGAGATGTATCAATGGCTATTGTAGGCCACGAAAAGGGAAGCGTCAAAGGGAGAAAAAGAAATTGGGAAGGGCATGAGCGCCTTCCCAAGCGGGTTGCATTCCTGAATGATGTGGGGATCTTTGTCCCTTCAAGGCCCCCAGAGGGGGATCACCTCCCTTCGTTGCGATTGGCACCTGCGTTCGTCATCCGACGATCGCCCGAATGCATCCGGCGACACGCCCGCGAGGGATCCTTCATGGTTTTTTCTCCGAAAGGACAAGTGAACTCCCGCTCTCAAAGGAGCAGGCCCCATGACCCAAACAACAGGCCAAGCTTGGTACCGCCTTGAATGTAACAACTGGGCTTTTTTTGGTCAAGAAGAAATTAAAAAGCCCAGAGATCGATGATCTTGGGCGTTTCGGCGGTGAGTCCCCTTTGGGGCTCGGATGCTTTGGTCGACATAGTGCTCGATTGGGACAGCGTTGCAATGCGAATATTCACCATTCTCCGGCCGCTTCCCCTCGACCAGAGTCTCTCTCCCGTCCCTGACTCTTTCCCAGTGAATGGTAGAGCCTTGGTCCCTTCCGCGGTATCACCTAAATGGGCGGTATGCATGAATGGCATAGAACGATGCTCGAACCACTCCTGACAAGGCGACGCGCGCACGAGAGGCTGACCATCAGTTCGAGAGGATGCAATCGAAACGACTGTCGAGAAACTTGACACTCTCCCGTTTGGAGCGCTTGACTTTCTTTGCAAGCTCTTGATTTCTTGCTATTCTGAATGCAAGCACCCTTCTTGCTTAAGCCTTAAATCCGTCGCGCAGAGACGCGGCCCGCAAGAAGTCTCAGGGAGAGTATCTATACGAAGAGCCCTTCAGTGGCTCGGCAGCTTGACCCTTATCGCCTTTCTCGGCGTACCGATCGCTCAGGCTGACCCGATCCCCATCATCCTCAACACATCGAGCCTCGCGGGGACGAACGCGGTGCTCGCTTTCGATTTGATCGATGGGGGTACGCCGGGAAACACCGTCACCATCTCCGGCTTCAGCAGTAACGGTACGCTCGGTTCGTTCTCTGTAACGGGAGATGTAACAGGAAGCCTTCCTGGAACGGTGACCTTTAGTGATTCTCAATTTTTCAACGAGTACCTGCAGAACATTTTGCTTGGGAGTACGCTCTCCTTCACCTTCGATGCAACGGGGAATCCTGCCGATCCGTTGTCGTTTCCCGATGCCTTCTCGTTGTTCTTGCTCGATCCCGCGACCGGGCTTCCGCTCTACGCGACGAGCGATCCAACGGGAGCCAACGCGCTCTTCCTCTACAACATCGGAGGCCAGAATCCGCTCAGCATCTATTCGTCGAATGTGACCCAGGGGCCGAATCAAGTTCCGGAGCCGTCGACCGCGTGGCTCATCGGTATCGCGCTCCTGGTCATGCTCATCGTCTTCGCCGCCGCCAAGAGATCTAGCCGTCCGCGCCTTGCCCTATGAAATACATTCGATCCATAGCACTCCTCGTCATATTGCTGGGCATCGGAATCGCCCGCCCAGCCCTGGCTGTCGTAGGTGATGCGACGGGTCTATTCACAATCACCAAGACTGGCTTCGTCCTCAACCGGGCGACCAACACCTTCGACACGACGGTCTCGATTAAGAACGTCTCGCCATTCACCGTCTCGGCGCCGATTCAACTCACGGTGAGCGGCTTGCCAAGCGGTGTGACGCTAGCCAACGCAGCCGGGACAACGCAAGGCAAGCCCTATGTCAATGTGACCGTACCGGGCAACAAGATCATTCCGAATGCCATCGTCACGTCAATCCTGCTCAAGTTCGCCAACCCAGCTCGCATTGCTCTTGCACCTGCGTTGAGCGTTTACGGCGACATCCCACAGGCGGCCGTCGGCTTACCGCCTGATCCCGGCGCGGCGGGAATGGCGACCGTCGAGGGAACTGACTTAAATGGGAACGGCGTGCGTGATGACGTCGAGCGATGGATTGCCTTCAACTATCCATCTTCCGAGAAGACGCGTGCCGCACTCTATCAACAGACAAGCGCAAATCAACTACTACTTTTCGCGGGGAAAAACAAGGATTCGGCAGCTGCGCTGAGCGCCTCCGCCCAAGACGACAACGCCAACGCCTGCCTGATCTACATCCTCGGCGTCGACCAAAGGATTGCAGTAGGACGAACATTGTTCGCCGAGATGCTAAACACGCGTGCGCGCAACTCTGCATACTTGGACTACAACGATCTTCTACGCGGGAAAGTGCTGGGTAGTGGGCCGCTAAACAAGAAGGACGGGTGCGCTTTCGATCCAGATCTCATGAGGAATTGATTCGTGTCAGCGACGATTGGCCGTATTCTGTTGTTGTGCTTGGGCTTTGCCGTTCATGCGTCTAGCTGGGCGCAGGCGTGTGGAAACACTGCCGTGTTCTTTGGCAACGGCATGTGGACTGACGAAACAAATGGAGCAAAGGAGTCGCGGGAT
>JBDTWF010000085.1:0-9798 GCA_040006815.1 Candidatus Moraniibacteriota bacterium
ACGGCTTTTTTATTTTCTCCACGGCCAGTTCTCCTACCTCATAAAGCCCCGTTCGTGATTGAGGCGCGCCCGCCACGCCACCACCGTGACCATGATATAAAAAAGGACGGAGACGGTGAGGAGACCGATGCGTTGCTCGAAGGAAATCGCCTCGTTTCCGAGGAGGAGAAAGGTGACGAGACAAGCAAAGAGCGGCAAGAGAACATCTGCCAAAACATTCAGGCGCTCCTCCCGAAGACGGAGACGCATCTCAAAATACTCCCAAAAAATAGCCAGAACGAGCGTGATAAGAAGCGTCTCGGTGAATGGCACGCCAAAGAGAAGAGCAAACATCGAGACGACAACTCCGAAAACGAAATGGGGTATCGACCAAATGTCGATCGCTCGCCCCCGCCACCACTGACTCTTTCTCTTTTTCATATCCTTATTATCTCACGAGATCCATACCCGTTTCCCCGCGCTTGAAAAGGCGAGCGGAATTCATGAGGGGCAGGAAGTCTGTGAGGAAATTGTAGAGCGCCGCGATGGCTGGCGTCGCAATGCCGGTAAAGACGAGTGCGATGCCGATGACATTCGTCGCCACCCAGATGGCGATGTCGAGATTGACGACTGAGACTGTTTTCCGCGAAAGCGCGATCATCTCCGGTATCCGATCGAGCCGGTCCGTCAGGATGACGACATCGGCCGCTTCAACGGCCACCGCCGTCCCGCCTTCACCCATAGCGATACCCACATCTGCGCGAGCCAGTGCCGGGGCATCATTGACGCCGTCGCCCACCATAGCCAGCCCTCCACGCTTGGATTCTTCCTCAATAATGTTCATTTTTCCTTCCGGCGTTACCTTGGCGCGGACTTCATCAATCCCGAGATCCTTTGAGATCGCACGAGCGACTTCTTCATTGTCGCCCGTCAGCATGACAAGGCGGATGCCGGCTCGCCGAAGTTCTGAGAGCGCCGCATGCGCTTCCTTCCGCGGCGTATCCGCAATGCCCATGAATCCAGCGAATTTCCCATCAAGAAAGAGCATGATAGCCGTCTCGGAATCCCTTTCTTTTTCAGTAAAACGCTTCAGGACATCCGAAGAAACCGTCATCCCCTCTTCAGTCACAACTCCCCTATTCCCCAAAATAAGCATATGCCCGTCCTTCTTGGCGAAGATACCCGCCCCTCGAAGAACTCGGACCTCATCCGGATCGGCGGCCTCCCCGATTCTTTGCAAGGCTTCGCGATAGAGGGCTTTCCCCACTGGGTGCTCAGAAAACTTCTCAGCCGTACCGACGAGCTCCCACAGGAGTTTCTCGTCCATGCCCGGTTCGAGGATGACACTCGCCAAAACAAAGCGCCCATGCGTCAGCGTCCCCGTCTTGTCAAAAAGAAGCGTCTTCACATTAGCGAGCACCCGGAGCCACTCCCCGCCCTTGATGATGACGCCACGCTTGGCCGCGTAGCCGAGGGAAGCAGTGATGGCCAGCGGTATGGAAACAGCGATGTCATCCGCACAAACGATAAGGAAGAGGGCGGCTGTCATGGCGATGTTGCCCGTCACAAAGTAGGTCACCGCGCCCCCGACGAGGACAATGGGAAGAAAGATTCCCGCAAAGCGATCGGCCAGGCGTTCGGTTTTGGACTTGTTCTTTCCAGCTTCTTCGATAAGCGTCGCCATGCGCTCGAGGGTCGAGTCGGCGCCGACTTTGGTGGCCCGGATCTTTATGACGCCAGACTCCGCCACCGTTGAAGAATAGACTTCGTCCCCGATGTTCTTCTCGATCGGGATGGATTCACCGGTGAGTGATGCTTCATTCACAAAGGCCGTCCCAAAAATGACCACGCCATCCGCTGGGACCCGCTCCCCGTTCTTCACAATGAGAATGTCTCCCGTCTGAATGGTGCTCGCGTCGATATCCTCCTCCTTTCCCCCGCGCTCACGGAGGGCTCGCGTCGGCTTCAGCTTGAGGAGCTCCTCGACCGCATTGGTGGCGCGAGACTGCGTCTTCCAATCAAGCCAGGCCGCAAAGGAGAGCATGAGCGCGATAAAAGCCGCCGAGGTGAATTCTCGAGTAGCAAAGGAAACAAAGAGAGCAAAGAAGTTGAAGGCTTCAATGGTGATGGTCCGTCTCCGAAGCGCGCCCCACGCATCCCGGAGTGGGAGTATCGATCCGAGAAGCGCCGCGACAATGACCAAAGCCAAGCCGCCATGAAAGAGATAATGGTACCCAAGCGCAACAAAAAGGATGACGATGAGCGCGTACTCCCGGTACGGCTCTCGCAGGATGTTTTTGAGAGACATGTCTCTATAATACTCCTTATCTGTGGGGAAAAAAGAAAAACCCTCCGCGAGGGAGGGCTTTTCGAACTGAGAGAGAAAGAGTTAGCTTGCGGTCTCAGGAGAAGTCGTCTTGGTTGGGAGCGAGACATCGCGCACCATGGTCGCATCAACATTCAAACCATTGACGGTCCCCTTGAGCGTGACCTTGTGACCGGCGACGATTGTCGTCTTGTCGATAGCCTGCCACTTACGATCAACGAACTTCGTCGTATCGGTCGTAGTGACCGTATAGGTCTTCACGCCCTTGGTCAAGACGAGCGTTGTTCCGTCAAATGAAACGACTGTTCCTGGGAGACTCCGCTGGTGCTTCCCGCCATGAAATTCTTGGCGTTCACCACGGATCTCTTTGAGGCGTTCCAAAAGCCCTCCTCCGTGCCGGCTTGCATGCATGGATTCACGCCCTCCATCACGCTCTCCGTGCATGGAATTAGCTCTCGCCAATGGCGCAATGCCCGCCAAACCGACAACAGCGATAGCCCCTGCGAATAAAGCCTTCTTTGAGACTGTTTGCATATGTTTCTGCTAAGAAATTATCGTTTTCTGCACCTATTACTACGGACCAAACAAGAAGAGTTTTCAAAATATCCTCTGTTTCACAAACACATCTTGCGCCTTGTCGAAAGTAAATAATCCCCCCAAATTGTCAATCTGACGCAACAAAACAGGCCATCATGAGAAGGTGGCCTGTGGCGATGAGTAAGCATCAGCGCTCCTTGAGGATTTTCTCGAGCTGTCGCTCGACTTCGGCTTCGATGAAAGATTTGGCCGGGAGATAGCGAAAGGGTAGCTCATTGAGCTGATAGACGACATGCCCGGTTCCGATCCTCACCGAACCGGAACACCGCTGTCCATCCCGAACCAGTATGAAAAGGACGATGTTGCCTTCCTCGTTCCAGGCATACTCCTTGACGAGTGCTTGCCACTCGCGGCATTGCTCGTAGGCGGTCGTGAGGAGCGACACCGCCCGCTTCTTGGAATGGCCATGACGCACCACGACTGTGAGTTGCCGTATTTCCGAAACCTTACACGGTCCCAACATGGTTTTCTCCTTGGGACAAGTTGGGGTCAGTCAAATCCCTTTCTCGAGATTGGCTTATCACCACTCTACCACGACAAAGACAGCCTCCAGGGACTCTTAATCGTTCACGGCACTCATGACTTGGAGATCGCTCTCGTCAAATTGATCCTCATTGGCAGCTTTTTTCATATAAAGAGACTCGGAAGAGCGCTTCACCTCAGGAGCTTCTTTGGGAGCTTCCTTTTTCTTCTTCTCTTCTTCCCCGATGGGACCGGTGTGTTCGCGCCAACTTCCTTCAAATGACATATTTTTTTCTCATTAGAGGGGCTTACCACCCCGATTATACCGCGTTTCTCCGGACTTGTCTGGGAAGGGAAAGAAGCGACATTGCTCGCGACGGGTGTATACTAGCCCCAGAGAGTGAAACGCTTTTAAATTTGCGTAAGAAGAAGCACTATGACAACGGATAAAAAAAGTGAGACTCTCCTTGGGCTCCTCCGTCTCACGCTCGGAATGATTTTTTTGTGGGCCTTTCTCGACAAGCTCTTTGGCCTCGGCTTTGCTACTCCTTCCGCCAAGTCCTGGCTCATGGGCGGCTCCCCTACCACGGGATTTTTGAAAATGGCCGCCAAGGGACCCTTTGCCTCTTTCTTTCATGGCCTCGCCGGATCCCCTCTCGTTGACTGGCTCTTCATGCTTGGCCTCTTCGGCATCGGTGTCGCCCTCATCCTCGGCATCGGCATGCAGCTCGCCACAAGAAGCGGCGCCATCATGGTCGTTCTCATGTACGCTACTGTCCTCCCACCGGAAAACAATCCTCTCTTGGATGAACATGTCATCTATTTCTTCCTCTTCCTCCTTCTGGGAGTGACTGGAGCCGGCGACTTTCTCGGATTCGGCCATCGCTGGAAGAATTCAACCATCGTACAGCGCTTTCCCTTCCTCGCTTAGCCGTTATTTCCCGCAAAAGTATTCACAGGGGTCGATCCAAGAATCGAGCTCGCTCTTTTTGGATGTATAGCCGCGGATATTGAGCGCTTCCCCCTTGTGGATTGAGAGGTGGAGATGCTTGCGCTCCCCATCCGTCTCACGGCTTCCACCCAGCCCGAGATTGCCGAGAATATCCCCCGTGGTCACGGTGTCTCCAATACGCCAAGGAATACTCACGAGAGCGAGATGTCCATAGACCACCGTCACACTCTTTAGAGAGAGCGTACAGCTCGTCACCAGCATCCCACCATAACCCGTGGCCACGCGTTTATCGAGGACTTTCCCGTCGCAGACAGCGCGAATAGGAAGAGCCATCGCCGCTTCCTCGGGAAAGGTCTCGAAATCAGCTCCAGTATGATAGCCCCGAAAGCGTTCTGGCTGGACCGGCGAAGTCTCCGGGTCGATGAAAATACCAAAGGGTTTCTTGGTGACGCGTTCATTGGCTCGCTCCAAGGGAGTCACTTCGGAAGGAGTAACGGGTGGGGCTTCTCTCGGGACTAAAACGGCTTCGTCAGAAAAAGTATTCGGCTCTGGAGAAACGCTCGGCGCCAAAGCGCTCCTCTGGGACCGCCAAAAAAAGAGGCCGCTACCGAGGAGGACCACAAGACCAAGGATGAAAAAGGGTTTTCTCTGGATACTCATGAGGTTATGACTGCCCCCAGTATACTCCCTCACTCGAGATCAAAGACTTTGCGTTTTCCTTTTTCACCGGAACGAAGTGTCAGGCGAGATGGCGCCACAGCGAGAAATGTGGCCAGCATCTTCGTCACGGCCTTATTCGCTTTGCCATCGATCGGCTCGGCTTTCACAGACACTATGAAATGCGTCGCGTCGACTTTCTCCACCCGCTCTCTTTTGGCGTTCGTTTTGGCGACAACAAAAAGCTTCATACCGCTCGGGAGATGAGTTTTAATTTTTCGCTTCGGGAAAGCTTTTTGATGCGGGCTTCTTCCTTACTCGCGTGAGAGCGATTGCGGAAGCGCCGGGAGTAGACAAGTATCACCGGACGCCTCGCCCGCGTGTACTTGGCGCCGAGGTGGGATGAATTGTGCTCCTTGATTCTCCGTTCGATATCGACCGTTATGCCCGTGTACAAACTGCCATCCGCACACTGGAGGATGTAGAGGGAATACATTTCTTACTGGGCTTCGGCTCCTGGATTGGCTGGCTTTTTGGATTCGTCCATGAAGAAAGTCTCCCAGATGTGCCCATCGAGATCGGTAAAGGCCCGAGCATACATCCAGCCATAGTCTGAGGCCGGCCGGGCCTCGGCACCGCCACTCGAGAGGACCTTCTCCATCATCAAGTCCACTTCCTCACGGCTCTCGCAGGTGAGCGCCAAGAGGGCTTCTGTCACCTTGGTTGCGTCAGCGATTTCCGTCCCCTGGATGAAAGTCTGGAAGAACGGCTTGGTGATGAGCATGGAATAGACATGGCCCTCATCGAGAACGAGACAGGCCGCCTTGTCGTCGGTGTATTCCGGGCTAAAGGTATAGCCCAAAGCCGTGAAGAAGGCCTTGGATCGCTCGAGGTTTTCAACTGGAAGATTTATAAACACCATTTTATTCGCCATACGATTCTGCATTAAGAATTGACGCTTCCAGTATACCAAAATATCTAGGGGCCAAAGCGGACGGGTACTCGCACCTCGGCGTCATTTTCTGGGAGACCCGAAGGATTGTCTTTTTTGAACACCAGTTCCCCTGTCGAGGTGTCTGGCTTCGGGAAGGAAAGAGACGCTTCAAATGGCACAAGGTTCGTCGTCATCCACTCGCCCTGGGCCGAGACGGGCATCCGGGCCAGTTCTTTTCCGCGAGCATCGACGAGCGAGACGGGAAAGGAAGCCTCGAAATACCAGCTCCCTCTCGCTTCTCCGCGAAGTATAATCGGACTTTGGATGAGAGTATTGGGAAGCGGCTCGAAAATGCGGATAGCCTCATTGTTGATGGCCGCTTGCGGAGTCGGACACGGCGCGAACTCACACTTCGGGCCACTCCGGCCCACGCTTGAGCCGTCAGGACAGAGCTTGGCCTCCATCGTACACCCCACCTCTTCATTCGTTTTTTGACGCGAGAAGAAAATCCCCACTCCCAGGAGTATCAACAGCACCGCCGCTCCGAGGAATACTTTTTTCATACCCTTATGCCTACACCCCCAAGTAATCATCTTTCTTAAGCGGAACGCCGAGGTGGCGGAAAATGTCGTAGGCGGTCGTCACATGGAAGAAAAAATTAGGAAGGGCGAGCGTCCTGACATACATTTCTCGGCTGAAACGCTCCGTCGGATCGAGGAAAGTCTTCATGCGCTTCCCTCGAGTTGAGGCGATGTCCCGAGGCTTGATCGTTCGGAGAAAAGCAATAGAACGCCGGAGACTCGTCTGGAGTTCTTTCACACTCTTCTCATCGTAGGTGAAGACGGGCATTTCCTTCCCGGTGAGATTGCAGGCCGTCTCGAGGGCCATGAAATACGCATAGCCGATCTGCTGAATGAAAGTGTACATATCCGGAGCCAACCGTCCCTCCAGAAGTTTCTTCTCGCTCACCCGCCCCTTCTTCCGCTTAGCGAAACGGTTCCCCTTGTCGAGAATAGTCGAGAGATTCCCGAGAAACCGGATGAAAATTGGTATCGTTTCCTCGTACAGGTTATCGCTCTTTTTTGGCATAGGAGAATGAATGAAGAATTAGCACCTCTATTCTACACCATCACCCCTTCCGCCTCCTCGTCTACTCCAATGTTCTCAAGAACTTGAGAATAAGAGAACCACGCGAAGTGAGGGCATGACGGACAGCGCTCCCCTGATTGCGTTTCATCACGATACCCGCCAAGGCCAAGCGGCGGATATGCTCCGAAATGGTCTTAAAATTGACCTCAAGCGCTTCGGCAACCTCAATCACCGAAAGCTCCGGTCTCCTGGCCAAAAGTACCTTCCTCTCAACCGGATTTGACCAGATCTTGCGCAACTCTGGACAGCCCCCCTTTCGACCGCTAAGATGGGCGTATCCAAAGCAATCATTATGCATCCCCCCATTGTCGAGTTCCAATTTGACGAACGTTTCGATGTCGAGATCGGAACTGATTTTCTCAATGCCCAGATTGGACGATATGATTTTGGCTATGACCGGATCATTGCGCTCCATCCGTCCTTTTTGGCTTGGAGAAAGTTGACATCGATGAAACGTCGGGTCCTCGTCCGAAAATATGTGCGGGCATACTACGCAAGCCACCGACCAGAAATGACGCGCGCGCGCGGCAAGATGCAACAGATCTGGAACCGGATTGGTGAGAGATACTTCCGAGAGCTCGAGCGGGTGTTCGGGCCACTCTCTTTCTATCGGCCGAAACATATCCAGGCCAAACTTTCGATCTTCCGCTGTGGTGTCGTCGATGGCAATCTTCGAGCGTTCCAGATCTGGTACGGAACAGTCGGAGAACCGAGCGAAGTCCGGCGGCATGTCGCCCATGAGATCCTCCACTTCTATTACTACACTTATTTGAAAAGGCGAGGTTATGCAAAACTGTCAAAAGATTGGGATTTGGCGGAAATTTTCAATCGCATCATTCTCAATCAACCCCGCTTGCTTCGCTTGACAAAAAAGCGGGACATGGGATACTCCGCGCATACCCGGAGGGTACCCAAATATCGTGAGCTATGGGAGCGTTCTCGGGGTATAGAGCCGTACCTTCAAACCCTTAACCGTCGTGCCAAAGGAGGTGAATAATATGAGCGTGCTGGTTCCCAGTAAGGCAGCCCGCGCAGCACTCGGCAACCGCCGGCGTGGTCGCGTGATAAGCGGCAAGTGCCTGTTCTGTTCCGGTCGGTGTGGCAAATGCGCCGTTCGCCGGAAATCCCCTGCGTAGGGCCCCATCCCCGCGCATTCCGCGAGGAGGAGTCTGCGGTGCAGACCCTCCTCTTTTCTTAGATTTTCTATCGGAGACTCCATCATGCCCCATTCTCGTTTTCTCACGACGCTCGAGAGGGACGGGGTGGTAGCTGTTTTCCACTCCCTGACCCCGAACCCCGTTTTTTTTCCGAAGGACCTGTGGGAGCAGTACCTGGACGATCCCGACCGCACTTCGGAAGTCGCCGCTCTGCTCAAGGCAGAGGGCCTCCTCCCGGATTCGATCGAAGAGGACGACGAAATGCTTCAGACCATCCGAGAGGAAACAATCGGGCACAAGTTCATGTCGATTCTCTACCTCATCCTCACCAAGAACTGCAATTTCCGTTGCCGCCAATGTTTCCAAGAAGAGCGTCATCCGGATCTTTACCCAGCCCCGCCGTCTCGGTCGCGGATGTCGGAACAGGTGGCCCGGCTCGCCCTCGATGCCTTCGCGCGTCATCTGGCTGAATCGGAAGATAAGGCGTTGGAACCGCAGATTCAACTCTATGGCGGCGAACCCCTACTCAATCAGAAGACTCTGCGCTTCGCCGTCAGCTATGCGAGGAAGCTCCAGTCCGAAGGGACTCTCCCGGCTGATCTCCAGCTCATCATCGTCACCAACGGCTCGCTCGTAACCGAAGACATCGCCCGCTACTTCGCGGAAAACCGAATCGGCGTCGGGCTTTCCGTCGATGGACCGGCCATTGAAAATGACGAGTATCGCCGGACTGCCAAAGGACAGGGAACCTACGCTGCAATCGTCCAGGCCCTGCGGCTCCTCCAACAGCACGGCGTCAGTGTGACGCTGTCGGTAACCGTCAACCCCAATATCGTGGGAAAACTCCCAGAGATCATCCGTTGGGCCAAACAGGACATGGGGGTGGAATCAATCGGTTTCAACCCGATCGGTGGCAAGAGCTTTGGCTATACCGGAACCCCCATGAAGGTGGAGACTTATGGGAAGACACTCGCCGCCGGTCTCGTCGAAGCGTTTTGCATCGGGCGGGATATCGATCTCTACGAGGATCGCGTCGGACGCAAGGTCGACGATTTCATTGCCGAGTCCTTTCGCGCAGTGGATTGCGGAGCGGTCGGGAATCAACTGGTGGTCTTTCCAGACGGCGGCATCGGTTTCTGTCACGCCTCCGAAGACTATCGGGTTGGGACGGTCTTCGATCCGATGTTCCGGATATTCCAGCATCAGCGCATCGAGGCCTGGAAAGCCGCCCTGCCCCTCCGTCAACCGATGTGCCTCACCTGTCCGGCTATCTCGGTTTGCGGGTACGGGTGTTTCCATAATGTGCTCGAAGCCGGCAAGCCACTTGAGGATCGAGATACCCAGTTCTGTCTCCACTCTCGGACGGTCATGGATTTTCTCGTATGGGATCTCTATGAAAAAGCTCGCGCGGAGACATAAGCTCGACACTTCTAGCCCCAGGCGCACATCGCACCTGGGGTACTTTTTTATCAAAATATGGACACCCCATCAATATCGATATAGAGTTTTTTCATAATCTCGGTTCATCCTTACTCCAATGTTCTCAAGAACTTGAGAATAAGAGAACCACGCGAAGTGAGGGCAT
>JBDTWF010000086.1:0-7975 GCA_040006815.1 Candidatus Moraniibacteriota bacterium
TTGAGAGTCCGCGGCCACAACAAGAATCAAAACGAGCACTCCGACAAAAGCGATAAGAAAGATGCTAAATTTTTTGGTGTTTATCTGCATAGTCCCATTTTACCACCTCTTTCCATCAGAAAAGAAAACGGCGCCTGGAATAATCCAGACGCCACTTCTCTCTATCCGAGAAGTCTTTAGAATGCTACCTTCACTGGCTCCTTCTCGGCTTCATTCATCTGAAAGAAATCGCGCTTCGTGAAGTGAAACATGTTGGCTACTACATTCGATGGGAACTGATCCACCTTGGCATTCAACTCCATGACATTGCCATTGTAGAAGCGGCGGGCCGCCTGAATCTTGTTTTCCGTATCAGAAAGTTCTTGCTGAAGAGCCAGGAAATTCTGATTGGCTTTGAGATCAGGATAATTTTCGGCGACGGCAAAAAGGCTTTTCAGCGTTCCAGAGAGAATATTTTCCTTGTCAGCTCGTTCCTCGGCTGTCCCGGCTTGCATGGCGGCCGTGCGGGCGGCGGTTACTTTTTCAAAGAGTTCTCGCTCATGCGTCGCATAGCCCTTCACAGTATTCACGAGGTTCGGGATGAGATCGTACCGGCGCTTCAGCTGAACATCGATATCGCTCCAGGCTTCGTCCGTCCGCGTTTTGAGCGTTACAAAACCGTTGTAGACCATGACGAAATACAGGACAACCACTCCGACTGCTACGAGAAGGATAATACCAAACATAGGGAGAAAATTAAGGATACGCTCTTGCGGCTCGATTATAAGCGTCGGAACGCTTGAAATCGCGGCACTCAACCAAAATGAAAAGTTCTTTCACTTCGGTCTCGCTTGCGATTATAGCAAAATCAGAGGAAAGAACAACTCTCTTCTTGACCACAGCCGAGAATCCTTCAAAGAAAAGCGACAGCGGATGATATACTGGAACCACTATGCCAGTGAGTGAAAATTCAAGAATTCTCTAGTCAAGCCATTCTCGAAGTTACAAATCTTTTTATTTTTGATAATCTTTTGTAGAAAGAAAAAGCTCGCTTTCGCTTGAATTTCTACTCCCTGGTATGCAAAACTTTCTCCAGAGCCACGCTGTTTTCCTCATTCCGATCTTAGTAAGCCTCCTCACCCAGTTCACCAAGTTCGTTCTCTATTCCCTGAAGCACGGGTGGAACTGGCGCTACATCGCAACCCACGGCCACATGCCAAGCTCGCATACAGCCTTTGCCATCTCGCTCGTCACATCCATCGGTTACTACGAAGGCATTGGGTCAGGCGCCTTCGCGGTCGCCGTCGGCGTCGCCTTTCTCGTCATCGATGACGCCCTTCGCCTCCGGCGCTACCTCGGCGATCAAGGCCATGCCATCAACCTCATGATCGAACAGCTTCATCTCGACGCCAACCTGTTCCCCCGCCTCAAGGAGCGCGTCGGACATCGAACGAATGAGGTTATCGTCGGCGGCTTCTTTGGCTTCTTCCTCGCCCTTCTCTTCATCTGGCTTCTCCAATAAAATAAAAACAAATAAAAAACGGAGGCTTTTCGGTCTCCGTTTTCTTTTGTCCTTTTTTAAGAAAGTTTCGTCAGTTCTTCCTCGATCACCCTTCGCTCCTGCCACGGGACACGCTTCGCTCCAAAGGCCATCGTTTCTTCGGCTCCCTTCCCCGTTACGAGAAGGATATCGCCCTCCTCGGCAAGCGAGAGAGCTTTCACGATGGCTTCCCGCCGATCAAAGATGCGATAAAAATTCTCACCCGGCTTTTTGTTTTCGATTCCTCCTTCGATCTCATCGATGATCCGCTCGGGGTCCTCATAGTATGGGTCTTCATTGGTAAGGATGACGATGTCAGCTTTCTCCGAAGCCATCTTCCCCATAACCGGCCGCTTTCCCCGATCGCGCTCACCGCAGGCTCCGAAGACATGAATGATCTTCGTCCCCGGAATCTTCATGGGGAGGGCCACCGTATAGAGCTTCTCAAAAGCATCCGGCGTTACCGCGTAGTCGATGATGATGTCCAGGCCCCGAGCGTTTGAGACGAGCTCCATTCTTCCAGGAATACCACTCACTTTTGCCAAGGCTTTTTGCATGACCTCGGTGTCGATGCCCAAGAGTTTTGCGGTTGTGATGGCCGCCAAAGCGTTTTCAATATTGAAGACGCCTGGAAGCCTCAGCCTGAAAAGCTTCCCGAGCGCGAGAAACTCCGAACCAGTAAAATCAAGGTTCATCTCGCTCGAGAAGACCGTCGCCTCTTTCTTTTTGGTGCTGAAGGTGAGGGTTTGTTTGAAATGTTCCTGGAGATATTCCTCCGGACGCTCCATGTCGAGATTGATGACGGCGTTCTCCGCCCCCTCAAAAAGGCGATGCTTGGCGGCGCGATAGCGATCAATACTCCGGTGATAGTCGAGGTGCTCTCGCGTCACATTGGTGATGACGGCCACCTCATAGCGTACGCCCCAGACACGCCGCTGATGGAGGGCGTGCGACGAAGTCTCGAGGACAACCCATTCGCAACCAGCCTGGAGCGCGTCGCTCAGAAATTTTTGCAACTGCCAAGATGAAGGCGTCGTGTACTTGGAAGCATTCACCCATTTCTTCTTTCCGATTTCGTACTCGATGGTCGAAGCCTTGGCGACCTGATACCCCGCTTCATCCAAAATGCGAGTGATGAACTCGGTCGTGGTCGTCTTTCCGTTGGTCCCGGTCACACCAATGATCCGAAGTTTCTTCCCCGGAAAACCAAAAGCCACATTAGCCACAACTGCGAAAGGCCAGTGGTAAAAAACATTCTTGATGAATTGCGGCACGAGCCGTGAGAAAAAATGCTTCATAGACTTCAACGAGGAAGAAATGATCGAAGCTTCCGAACGGTGTTGTAGAGGAAATATCGCCCTCTCTTCAAAACGATATCATAGGTCCCAGGGAAAAGAAGGGTTTCTTGTGTCGGATGGAATCCAAGCTTGAAGCGCGTAATCCCTT
Organism: Candidatus Moraniibacteriota bacterium; assembly: GCA_040006815.1. GTDB lineage: Bacteria > Patescibacteriota > Minisyncoccia > Moranbacterales > UBA1568 > JBDTWF01. The sequence continues at coordinate 2,966 of JBDTWF010000086.1, forward strand.
CCCAGTCATTGTTCTTCGCTTTCTGATTACTGATTACTGATTTCACTTTCACGCCACCCATGTCGTATTTGTGCATGTCCCTTCGTTTAGCTTCTCGCATGGAGACGAAGTGGAGGAGAAAGGGCGCCATGAGTTCGCGTTTTTCGTCACTCGATCCGCCGTGGAGATAATAAGCCGTCTCGCCAAAGAAGACGAGAAGAGCAGAAGCAAGCACCTGTCCGTCTTTCTCCGCAATGGCCAGCGTGCACATTGCCTCAGGAAAAGCAGAAAGGAAATTTCGATAATATGCTCTCGGGTGAGGGCGAATGGCCTGCCGATTGGTCGTGGAGTCAATGAGTTTGAGGAAGCTTTCGAGATCCTTTTCGGCGCGAGAAAAACGCACCATGACCCCGTGCTTTTCGGCCAGACGAATGTTGTATCGGGTCTTGGATTTCATCCGGGCCAGCCATTCGGTCTCGGCACCGAGAAGGGGGATGACGAGGATTTCTCGTGGCTGGATGTCCTTGGGAGCTGGGATGACTTTTGGAAATACCTCCTTTAGGATTTCGAGCTCTTCCTCTGTTTGCGGCTCCACCCGAATCCACCCAGCCCTCTCTTCATGAGCAAGCTTCTCCAAAATATTTTTCAACTCTGATCCTTGGTTTTTCTCCACTTTTGGACCACGCGGAATATACAAATAATTTCCAAAGATGGGAAGTTTCTCTACAAAAGCAAAGCCCTGGAAATTTTCACTCGTAAAAGGCACCGGCTTATGTCCGGAGATTTCTTGAAAGCGTGCCCACTCTTCAGACTGGAAGAGTCTGCCATCACGCGTGCCATCCATTTGGAAAAAATTCTCGTTCACAGCCTTTATTTCTTGCCCAAACTTTTGAGAGCTCGCTTAAGACGCTCACCGACATCCTGAACATCCCCCTGGATGAGCTTCAAAGCCTCGCGAGCTTCAGAGACTGTATACCCGAGAGCCGTCAAAGCTTCGAGAGCTTCTTGATCAGCAAGAGCGCTCGTCTGCTCATGAATGTCGACCGCCGAGACTTTGTTCTGAAGTTCGATGATGACGCGCTCGGCGGTTTTCTTCCCGACGCCCGAAACGCGCGTGAGAAGCGATGGATCCTTGTTCACGATGGCCGTTCGGATCGTCTTGGGATCGGCGATCGAAAGGATAGAAAGCCCGACCTTGGGACCGATCCCTGAGACCGAAATAAGCTGTTCGAACATAGCCAGTTCTTCTTCTGTGAGAAATCCGTACAGATTGAGCTGGTCTTCACGGACATGCGTGTGGATGTGCAACTTCAAATCGCCTTGACCTGCCACTTTCCCCAGAGTGTACGGTGAAGCAAAGACCTTGTACCCCACGCCCCCGACAAGAAGGATGAGGTAAGAACCATGGATTGAGCCGATTTTCCCGGTCAGTTGTGCGATCATAGGGTGAAATTATTCCCATTCTAGCACGGTGAAAATGGCTTGCCAAAAAGGAAATATGGTGCTAGAACAGAGAAGTCTCAGATTCAATTCTTTTTAAGTCTTTAATCAAGGGGAAGCAAAGATATGCCGATCAAGAAGTCAGCCAAGAAGTACATGCGCGTCACCGCCACCAATACGGTGCGCAATCGCGGAGTGAAGGGTGTCGTGAAAAGCGCCATCAAGAAGACCCGCGAAGCCGTGAGTAAGGGTGCCACCGAAGACGCTCAGAAATTCCTGAAAATCGCTCAGAAGGCCCTCGACAAAGCGGCCCAGAAGAAAGTCATCAAGAAGAACACGGCCTCCCGCCAAAAATCTCGCTTGAATACGCTCGTCAAGAAACTGGCCACCAAGTAACTTCTTGCATCAAACAAACAACCGCCGAAGAGCGGTTGTTTTTGTTCGTTGCTTCCTGTTTACTGTCTCCTAAAATTAGAATTTCCAAAGAAAGAGGTCGAGCGCGACACCCGGCTCAACTCGACCAGTTTTGATGGCCAGGTCGAGCTCCGCCAAGAGAGCCATGCCACGCTTCAAGCGAGGCATTTCAAATCTTGAAAGGTGTGGGAGGACTTTTTGGATGGGGTACGGCGAGCTCTTGAGCTCTCGAGCGATTGCCCCTGCCTCTCGAGTGCCAGAAAGAAAGAGTTCTTGGATCTCAATGAGGCGTCTCAGTTGCCAAGCGCACAGACCGAGTGTTTTCTGAATGGGCACGCTCATTCTTTCTTCCTGTCGGAGAAGTGAAATGGCCGCTCCGCGCCTTCCTTGGACGAGAGCGTCGAGAGCCAGAAAGACATTGCTCTCGAGTGGTTCATTCGTCAATTCCTTCACATCGTCCTGCGTGATCGGCTTCCCGTCTTTGAAATGAGCGAGCTTTGTGAGCTCCTGAAAAATTTTCCCCGTATCCGTTCCGACATTGGCAACAAGCTGACTGAGGGCCGCGGGCTCGATACTTCCTCGGGCATCAATTTTTTTGAGAAGTGCCTTGGCCTCAATCGCCAGCTCTCTGGGAGAAAGCGGGTCAAAACTCTCGCACTCCGCTTTTTTCAAAAGCCACGCCACAAGCGTCTGCGTTCTTTTTATCTTTCCCCGATGGGTCGCGATGATGAGAAGGTCACTTCCTTCAAAGGATTCTTTCAAAATGTCCCTCACCGCTTTCGCGCTTTCCTCTGAGAGAGCTCCCGTCTGACGCAGAAGTATCACTCGGGGTAAGGCAAAGAGTCCGGCCTGAAGAGATTCCCGAAGGGCTCTCGAGAAACTCCCGGGGGCGCTCTCATTTTCCTCGGCATCCAAAACCAAACGCTCGCCAAGAGGAGAGTGCTTTCGAAAGGCATCCACGAATTCATCCTCCCGAACCCGAACGCGAAAAGTATCTTCACCAGAAAGGAAATGGAGCATACGCCAGTCAACAAATAGCCATTAACAGAATATACCTATCATACCCCAAAAGAAAAAACGGACCGAGTGCCCGTTTTCCTTGTTTTTTGTTTTTTGCTTCCTGACTTTCTCTAGGTCCCCGGCTCCCACTTGAAGGCAGTCCCTGGCTCCACGACATTCACCCAGATCTGCCCCGGGATGAATTTCACTTCAGCTCCCGATTCGTCGTAAAAAGTCAGTTTCGAAGCGATGTTGGACTTGTCCTTCTTCCAGGTACCGCGGATTTGTCGGCCGTCCATGAAGTAATAGGCGTCTCCTGAATCACTCTGGTCATACCACGGATCACCAAGCTGCATGTTATTGTACTGTCCCTCAATTTGCTCGGACTTTGAGAAAATGACGGCGATGTTCTTTGGGGCGATGCGATTTCCATTGTTGCGATCGGTAGCGGCGACATTACCCCAGGTTCGCTTCCAGGTATTTGTCTCCTTGTCATAGAAGTACTCGGCTTCATAGGGGCCAGGATAGCCGATACGGACATGCCCGCCAGTCGGCCTTTGATCGATCGGAGCTTCTTCGCGGTGTGGATAACCGGAGAATTTGTTTTCCATGCGATAGCCAAAATCCTTGGCTCCCTCAAGGAGCTTCTCAAATTTCGCATAGCCCGTGTCGACACCATGCATCGTCCCTGTCGCTTGCTTGCGATAGCAATACTGCGCGGCTGATTTCCCTCCGTCATTGTTGCAGTTCATGTTGTCGATGACACCTTCGTCGAGCTTCTCTTTGGCAAAGTGGGAACCGCCCCAGGATACATAGATGGCATCCAGGCCCTTGGCAAGATGAATGAAGTCATGGCGCGAGCTCCGCATGGAACCGACATCGTCCGGCGTATTGCACTGATAGACAGCCATGAGACGAGTGATAATGGCGGTAATGACAGGCATCTCCACCACCATGTCCGCATCCGAGAAACCAGCGGCTGGGCGAGCCGAAACGTCGGCTGGCTGCATGACCGCGACTGGTCGGCGATTGCGGTTTTCGCACGGAAGGCCCGCAATGGCGCTGATGTCCCCTGAGTTGAGAGGCTTTTCATCCACCACTGCCTGAGGATTGTTGTTGAGATCGATTTGCTGCATGGTTTTCTTACCACGACCGATGGTAAAGAACCCGATAGTCCCAGCCAAGAGCACGGCTACGACAGCGACGACTACTTTTTGACGACTGGTCATAAATTTTAGAGTTTAGCGTCAAGGGTATAGGGTCTAGCTTTCTCTCACTAAACGCTTATGGCTCAACCCTTAACCCTGTTTTAATGTTGACATTTGGGACAAAAGAAAACGCTTCTCTGTCCGATTTTTTTACGCATCACTATTGTATCACAACGCTTACACGGTTTTCCCGTTCGACCATAAACAAAAAGGGTCTTTTGAAAGCTTCCCTCTCGCCCATCGGTATCGCGGAAATCACCGTCACTCGTCCCGCGAAGACGGACCGCTTCTCGAAGGACCTCCCGGATCGCAAGATAGAGCTTTTCGCGTTCTTTTTTCGTAAGCCTTCCAGTGCGCCGCATTGGGAGAATGCCTGCTCGATAGAGGGCCTCACTTCGGTAAATGTTGCCTATACCAGCGATCTTCTCCTGATCGAGGAGAAGAACTGAGATGAGACGCTTGAGATATTTCTTGAGAATTTCGTTGAAGTTTTCGAGGGTAAAGTCCTTGGCCAAAGCATCAGGACCCAGCTTTTCAATATGGGCCTGTTTTGAAATTTCATCCGAGCGGGAGAGATCGATCCAGGCGAACTTCCGCATGTCCGAGAAATCAATGCGCGTCTCTCGATCGAGGAGAAAGGCGTGGCGGATGTAGCCATTCATCTTGTCCTCTGTAAAAGCCTCCCCCTCTCGGTTCTGCGGTGTTTTTACGAGAAGATGACCCGTCATCTTGAGGTGGATAAGAATGGATTGATCGTTATCGAGATCGATGACGATATGCTTTCCGAAACGCCGGGTTCCGATGATCTTGGCCCCCAGAATCGCTTTCTTGAGCTTGGCTACCGAGACCTTCACCCGCTTCGGCGTGTTCGTCCAAAAACCAACTACCGTGTGCCCGACGGTCTTCTTCCTCAATTGATTGACGACGGTTTGGACTTCCGGAAGTTCTGGCATAGCCTACGCCTTCGACA
>JBDTWF010000087.1:0-3650 GCA_040006815.1 Candidatus Moraniibacteriota bacterium
GAAGAGAAGCATGAGCACTCCCGTGATAATCCAATCAAATGCGTGAACGGTTTTCTTGGAGGGCCCGTGCTCTCCCGAGACTCCGGCCGGACGAGAATTTTCACCGCCTCGAGACGCAGGCGCCATCGGTCGTGAATGAGACGCAAACCCACCCTGCTCTCCGAAACGCGCGAACGAAGGTTTTTCGGACTCCATACGGTATGCTTTGTTTAGAATTACTCAATGCTCCTATTATACGGGATGCAAAATATGCGAGCAAGGCATTTTTTCAATTTTGGCAAGGGTTTACTCCTTCTTTCTGCTGGCTTCTCCAGAGCCTTTTTCTTCATTTGACAAAAAAAGTATTCATGTTGTAAAAACAGAATCTCTTCATTGAGCTTTTCTCTCTAAAAGCCGAGCCACTCCAAGTAAGACATGCCCGGCTGCATCAATCCAAACATCCTGATTGAATGCATCGTGGCGGAAACCGCCTATAAAGAGCTGACGATGTTCAATCGGAATGAAAAAGGTGTTGTCAGCGGTATATTGCATAGTCTCCAGCCAATACCATCCCCGCTCGAGCACCAGTTGATTGGCTTCTGGTTCACAAGCCAGGGCTTCTAGTATTTTCCCCGTTCCCCGGGTATAGGAAAAAGGTCTCCCTGGAGTGCTCGGGAAAGAACCGTCGGGCAATTGATGATCTCGATACCACCATCCCATCGCTTGGAGTTTCACATGCCATTTTTTCTCGCCCGTCGTACGCCACAGGAGCGAGAGAATCGCGTAGAGCTCTGGGTAAGATGCCAGCTGGGTCGTCGGGAGATCTCGTTTCTCTTCAAATTCTCGATACATGTGCTCTATTTCCCGATAGAGAAAATTTTCGTCCTGCCATATCTCTGCGCCTTTTGCGTCGAGTAAGAGCGAAAGACCCTGGAGATAAGCGATCGTCTCGCCTCGATACTGCGAAAGTTCTTGTACGACTCCTTCCAATTCACTCTTCGTGATTCCTTCACCAGCGGCCAATCGAAAGCGGAGACGATACACCATAAAGAGCCACTCGTCTCTCTTTGGAAGACTCCCTGTATGTAACTCTCGGTCCATCGCCCCTGCTGCTGCCCGGGCCAATTGCAGTGCCTGAGCAGTGCGTGTGGCTTTTCCATAGCAAAACAGGGCGTGACTGGCGCAAGCGAGGCGAACCCAGTCAGTCGCTTTTTTCACTCCTATCTTCGGATGGAGGATAGCTGGGATATTGCCATCTGCCGTCTCTATCATTTTGAACTGAGCAATGATGCGTTCTCCAATGCGAAGCATGTTGTCATCCGCAAATGATCCAACGCTTACCTCGGGCATTGGCCCAGAAAGTGAGAGTAGCCCCGTACCGGTCTCCACCCAATCAGAGACGGCAAAGGTCCGATACTCTCGGTAGTGCACGGCCTGCGGATCTATCTTGGCTTTTTCCCGAGCCAAATGCGCACACATCTCCCCGAGATGCTTGAATTGGATGGCATTGTGTACTTCTGGTAGGTACCAGCCCATTCGCCCGTGTGACCGCACCACATACCCTTTGGTCGGATCGATTACACCCAGAGCCTGTTCCGGTTGGGTCAGTGGGATTTCCAAATCACCCATGAAGGTCATCTCAATCCGTGCTCGCGGTAGTTCTTCCAGTGTGAGTAGGGATTCAAAGCGCGCATCATGCGGGACACGTTTGGCAGCCTGAGTGAGAGCAAGGGTACATGGCTTCCCTATCTCAATCATCGAGGCGCGGAGATGACCATCCACCCAGACCGCGATATCCAAAGTCTGCTTCTCTTCAAAGCGCTCCCCGAGTGCAGTCGGTAGCACTGGTTCTTGCCCATTAAGAGTCTCACCGAGCATCCGGCGCACCTCACCGAGCACCGCGAGTTTTTCATCATCCGAGAGGCCAAACCTGAGAGGCAGAATTTTCCCGGCATGACGAGTCCGATTTTCCCACACCTCTAGAGTAGTCGAGCGATAGAGTAGATACCAATCATCCCGAACACCCTCTTGAGAGAGCTTAGGGAGTGCTCGGTCAAAATTGCCTGGCAAGACAATGAGAAAGGCTAGATGTGAAACGGGAGCTACCCAAGATTCTTTCTTCCAGACCATTTCTTCCAAACGAAAGCGCTCTTCTTCATCTAAGAAAAAGATAACTCGTTCATCGGGCCGCAAATTCCCCTCCATCAACAGCCATGCCAAAATGGCTTGTCTCTGTGGGACAAAGAGAGAATCTTCCATTCGCTCTTTCCAAAGCATCAGTCGTTGCAACCAAAACATACGACAATCTTTTTCTATTAATCTTTCTTCTTGAGACAGTAAATTTCATTGGCGTAGGTGGTGAGATAGAAAAGGCTCGTTTTTGGGTCGTGATAGAGGGGGTTTGTAATGCGTTCGGTTACTTGAAAATAGCCGGTTTGCTTGCCCGTGATGGGATCGAGCTCATACAGCCTGGCATCGTTCGAGCCGATATAGAGCTTTCCTTCGATTATCGTCGGGCTGGCAAAGATACGGGCTCGAGCGGGAAAGGACCACAGTTTTTTCCCAGTCGCGAGATCAAGACAGTACAGACTTTTGTCGAGCGATGCGACATACACTTTCCCCTCTGAGATAAAGGGGGAAGAATAATTGGCTAGACCGACTTCAAACTTCCATTTGAGCATTCCGTTCTTTACAAAGAGAGCGTAAACGAATCCATCCATCGAGCTCACCACGACTGTTTCTTCATCGGATGAAACGGCCACTGCTGAGTAAAGAGCGCCAAGCGTTTTGAAACTCCAAAGCATCCTCCCCGAGGCCCGCTCGAGGCAATAGATATTTCCATCATGCGAGCCGACAAGAAGCGCGTCGTATTTTTTTGCGTACACCGGCGCACCCGTAATCGCGCCCTTTACCCGGCGTTCCCATTTTTTCTTTCCCGTGGCAAGATCAAGCGCCATGACTCCGCCCTCTTTGTTCCACAGGCCAAACATGGCTGGCACAATAAGTAATTGATAGTCAGAGAGAGCCAGGAGCGCTCCTTCTATCCAGTCCGCTTCAAAGGAAACCCAGAGGCGTTTGCCGGTCTTGGCGTCAAGACAGTAGATATTCCCGTCGTGGGCCCCAAAATAGACTCGCCCCTCCCAAAGAACTGGGGTGGAAAAGATCTCTCCTCCCTTTGGCTTCAGGCCGATTTGCTGTTTCCATGCCACAGAGCCATCCGATTTCTGGAGAGCCCAGAGTATCCCCCGATCAGTGCCAAAATAAATCTTGTTTTCATCCATGGCCACACCAGATTTCGGCTGAACCCATTCAAGTTTTGGATCATGACTCTGGAAGCGCCACTTCGTTTCAAAAACAGTAGGGAGTGGTCGTGCATCTTCGGTATCCTTGTTCGAAATTCCAAGACTGCCATGAAAATCATCCAGGGCAAAAACCGCCTCTACCCGAATCCCTCTCTCGTGAAACTTTTGGTAAAAATCAATATCCCGAAAACGAAGGACTGTGAAAACCGCCCGGACCTGTTTCTTGGCCTCATCGGTTACTGCAATCTGCCGATCAAAAGTATATCCGTGGTTGATGAGGTCATCCACTAGAATAATCGGCTCATCCGTCATTTTTCCTTCAACCATTTTGAGGAGGCCAGTTTTTTTCCGAGATTTCCGGATGAAAAA
>JBDTWF010000088.1:0-1645 GCA_040006815.1 Candidatus Moraniibacteriota bacterium
CCCTTCTCCTTGGGCGGCTTTTTGTGCTTCAGGTCAATCAGGCTGATAAGTGGAAGGCGCTTGCAGAGAGTCAGCATACGCTTTCTCAATCCCTTCGAGCCGAGCGGGGAGAGATCCTCCTTCGCGACGGTGACGGGATGTCGCCGGTTGCCGTCAATCGCGAGTACAAGCTGGTCTATGTTGTGCCCAAGGAGATTGAAGATATCTCTCGGACGGCCCTCGAACTTTCGGCCGTCCTTTCCGTTGACGAGCAAGAGATCCGTGGCCGACTTGAAACTCGCCGTGAGGATCCATTTGAAGTGGTGAAAAAGAGAGTCAGCGAGGAAGAAATGGCTCGCCTCAAAGAACTTCACCTGAAAGGTGTTTATTTTCTTCCGGAAATGTATCGGTACTACCCAGGGGCCGAGCTCGCCTCGAAAGTGGTAGGCTTTGTCGGGCCGGCGGAAGAGGGGGATGTCGGTGTTTACGGAGTTGAATCCAGTTTCAATAATGAGCTCCATGGGAAAGACGGGAAGCTTTCTCAGGAAAAAGACGCGGCCGGACGCTGGATCTCGCTTTCGGATCGGGATCATGTCGAAGCGGAGGACGGGCAAAGCGTGGTCCTCACGATTGATCGAGTCGTTCAGTATGAGGTGGAGCGGATCCTGGCCAATGCGCTCGAAAAGTTTGGGGCTGACCAGGTCTCGGCCATCGTTATGGAACCAAAGACGGGAAAGATCTTGGCCATGGCCGCTCTGCCGCAATTCAATCCGAACGAATATGGTAAAGAAGAAGACCTGAGTCGTTTCATGAATCCAACGGTTTCACTTCCATATGAGCCGGGATCCATCATGAAGCCGATCACTATGGCTATGGGCATAGAGGAAGGAAAGGTTGGTCCGAATACGGAGTTCGTCGATACGGGTTCAGTGAGCGAAGGTGGCTATACCATTCGCAATGCTCAGGATAAGGTCTATGGCCGGAGCTCGATGATCAAGGTTCTTGACGAGTCGATCAACACAGGCGCCATCTTTGTCGAGCGCCTCATCGGAAATGCGCGCTTCCGAGAATATATGGAGCGTTTTGGTTTTGGCCAGCGGACAGGGGTGCGACTTCCAGCTGAAAACCCGGGCAATCTTCGGAATCTTTTCAACCCGAAGGCCACTCTTCAGTTTTATACCGCTGCCTTTGGCCAAGGCGTGACGGTGACACCACTTCAGATCGTGAATGCTTACTCGACTATCGCTAATGGGGGTGTTCTTATGCAACCGCAGATCGTTGACCGCTACATCAAATCGGACGGCACTATTGTTCCCGTCGAGTCGCATGAGGTACGCCGTGTCGTGAGCGAGGAGACGGCTCGGACGCTTGGAACCATGCTTCGGAGCGTCGTTCAAAATGGCCACGGAAAGCGCGCTGATGTTCCGGGGTATGCGGTCGTCGGGAAAACGGGTACGGCTCAGGTGGCCAAGCAGGGGAGCCGAGGGTATGAGGACAGCATCAATATTGGATCCTTTGCCGGGTACGCTCCGGCAAAGGATCCGCACTATGTGGTCCTCGTCAAAGTGGATAATCCGAAAGATGTCGAATGGGCTGAATCGAGCGCCGCCCCGACCTTTGGAGCCATCATGCAGTTTCTCCTGAATTATGGTAAAGTACAGCCTAC
>JBDTWF010000089.1:0-6915 GCA_040006815.1 Candidatus Moraniibacteriota bacterium
GCGCGGCGCCTCAACGGTAGCAATCGTGCTGTCGATTGCTTCAAGCATTTCAACACCCTTTGGAAGCTTGATGTCGCGGACCTTGATGACATCGGCAAATGTTTTCAGAGCAGAAATGTCCACAGTAAGAGCGCGTGGCAAATCCTTCGGGAGGCATTTCACCTTCACCTCATCAAGGCTCTTAATAAGGATGCCCGAGAAAGCCTTCACGGCTTCCGATTCACCTACGAATTCGAGAGGCACATCGGTCTCGATCTCTTCGTCCATGCGCACCCGATAGAAATCAATGTGCGTAAAGCGACTCGACAGAGGATCACGCTGGACATCCTGGATGAGAACATTGAGGTCCTTCCCTCCTTCAAGCGCAAGCTCGAGAATAGTACTCTCGCCCGCTGAGCGATAGATCTTTTCAAATTCAAGATACTTCACCCAGTACATGGCGGGCTTCAGCTTGTTGCCGTACATGACCGCTGGGACCAATCCCTCGGTACGCTTGGCAGCAAGTTCCTGGCCGGCTTTTTCGCGCGCGGCCACATTCAGTTTCGGTGTCGTCATACTCTTTCGATACTTAGGTCTTAGCGATTAACTCTGAGTCTGAAAAAAGAGGCGGGAAATTTGAAATCCTCCAGACGGATTTGCTTGAAACTTCAAAAATCCGTCAATGAATGAATTCGTCCACGCCCCCTTCGTGCTGTTTCAAGAATTCATGGACCTCGAGGACTTCGTCAGAGGAAACTGGCTCCTCTTTGAAGAGGATTTTAGCTTCACTCTGGTCGAGATCCGTGAGTACTCCCATGGAGACTGCTCCCATCTGAGAGAGCGAGACATAGACCAGGGTGGAAGCGCCACAGGCTTCACAGGTCAGGTGCAAAGTCGAACGCTTTTCCTCCTGATCGAGGAGGAGCATCTTCGCCGGTCGGTACTCTTTGTTGCAGACCGGACAATGGATGAGGGGCTTCAAATTGTCGAGAGGGGTTTTCACCCACTCATACTAACAAAAAAGGCTCCGGCGGAGCAACTTCTTTGGTAGAAAGAGTGTATCACAGCCAAAATCCACGGTCAAGGACACTTCGAAGCCCTTACGGACGCAGTTTCCACCACGCTTTCACATCCGCCCCAAAAAGAAAAATGGCAAGCGTAAGAACCAAGAAAAAGACAGCCAGTCCAAGGACAAAGGCGACAGTTTTATTGAGGCGATTCATACCTAAAGGGTGTCCTTTTTAGGAATTAAACTCCATGAAATCTTTTCCAATGACGAGATCGCCCACGAAGCCCGAACGACGCGTATCTAGGGCAATCGCATCATCGCTATCAAGGCCCGTGTAATGAACAAGAATGAGTTTCTTCACGCCTCCTTCGAGAGCAATTTTTCCTGCGAGATACGGCGAGAGATGCCCGTACTCTTTACTGGTCTCATCGTCTCCCACCCGTGAAGAAGCTTCGCAGACAAAGATATCCGCCCCATGAGCGACTTCTCTTACGCCCTCACATTCTCCGGTATCCCCCGAGTAAGCAAATATACCCTCTGGCGTTTCGAGACGATAGCTCACGGCCGGCGTCTTACCGAAACCATGATAGACGGGTTGGGCCAAAAGTTTTCCCGATCCGATTTCCGCCACTTCCTTGCCCGAGGACATGCCCCGCAAGTGAACCTTCATGAGATCAAAGAACTTGCCATCATTCTCCGGCGTCAGCATTTTCCAGAGCACGGGAAAATCTTCAGTGAGTTGGTCGGGTCCATAAAGAGTCACCCCCCGACTCTTCGCCCCGCCCCACCAGCCGGTGCAACACATGGACTGATAGAAATATGGGAAAGCATAGTGATCCGGATGTGGGTGCGTCACCGCCACATGCTCGATAGCCGCATAGTCATACCCTGCTTGTTCCAACCGAAAGCGGATCCCTTCACTACAGTCAAAAAGAACTCTCTCGCTCTCCCACTCTACGAGAAATCCCGGCGGAAAGCGATTGGGAATTCCGGGAAGTTGTGACGCGCAGACACCAGAGCCCAGAATGACGAGTTTCATTTGTTTAAGAGAGTAAACATCAAAACCTTCCGTCCTTCCCACTCTACCATTGCATGCCATTCTCGAAGTGGCCGAGTGAAAAGCGACGCGGCTGGATTCTCATAGAGCGGCTCATAGACGACCATCCACTCACCATCGTTTGAGTGAAACGCCAAGAGCTTCACTCTGTAGGAGTCGCCCTTGTAATGCCGATAGGCTTCGCCCACTTTCGGTGTATTTTCTGGCAATGATTTATTGCCTTGCATAAAGATGTTTACACATCCAAATTCTTGACGCTCTTGGCGTGGGCTTGGATGAAGCGACGGCGGGGCTCCACTTCGTTCCCCATGAGAACATCAAAGAGGCGATCGGCTTCCTCAGCATCGTCAATCGTCACTTGGAGCATGAGGCGATTGTCCGGATTCATGGTCGTTTCCCAGAGCTGGTCTGGGTTCATTTCTCCAAGACCTTTGTACCGCTGGATGTTGATGCCATGGACCGTCTCTCCGACATCGCTCATCGCTTCGATTGTAGCTTCTTCGGGAGTTTCTTCTCCTCCCTCCTTGCCTTTCGCGGCCTTCTTGGCGGCCTTGGCGGTTTTTGTCGCTTCGGCGATAGCCTTCATGTCTTCAATGACTTTGTTTTTCTCTTCTTCGGTATAGGAATAGCGCACATCCTTGCCTTTCTGGAGACGATAGAGAGGTGGTTGAGCGATGTAGATATAACCTCCGCGAACGAGATCCTCAAAATAGCGATAGAAAAAAGTAAGGAGGAGCGTCCGAATATGCGAACCGTCGACATCGGCATCAGCCATGATGATGATCTTGTGGTACCGGAGACGGCTCATGTCGAAGGTCTCGCCAATCCCTACGCCAAGCGCAATGATGATCGGCTTCAGGGTATCCGATTTGACTACTTTGTCGAGCGAAGTCTTCTCCACATTGACGAGCTTCCCCCGGAGCGGAAGGATCGCCTGGAACATGCGGTTGCGTCCCTGCTTGGCAGAGCCACCGGCCGAATCTCCTTCGACAATGTAGAGTTCAGAGCGGCTGGCGTCGCGGCTGGTACAGTCAGCGAGCTTTCCCGGAAGCGTCATGCCTTCGAGAGCACCCTTTCGGATGACGGCATCCTTGGCGGCCCGAGCAGCGATACGGGCACGAGCCGTGAGAAGGCATTTGTCGATAATGCCCCGAGCGTTCGAGGGATGCGTTTCGAGATAATCTGCGAGCGCCTCGGTCACGACCGTTTGCACGGCGCCGCGGACCTCGCTATTGTTGAGCTTGTCCTTGGTCTGTCCCTCGAACTGCGGATTGACCAGCTTCACCGAAACGACGGCGGTCAGCCCTTCCCGAAGATCATCCGAGGTCAAGCCTCCGTCTTTTTCTTTGACGAGATTATTCTTCTTGGCATAATCGTTCAAGACGCGCGTCAGGGCCATCTTGAAACCCGTAACATGCGTACCGCCCCCTGGATTCACGATGTTGTTGGCAAAAGCGAAGAGATGCTCCTTGAATCCATCCGTGTACTGGAGTGAGGCTTCCACAGAGATGTCATCCACCGTTTTTTCAACATAGAAGGGCATGTCATTTTTCACTTCCTTGCCACGATTGAGAAACTTCACAAAGGAGATGATCCCCGAGTCGAAATAGAAGCTGTGCCGCTTCAGCTTGTGCGCTTCGTCCTCTTTGGTTGCTTCACGCCGGTCTTCTGTTGCAATGTACACGCCCTTCGTAAGGAAGGCCTGATAACGCAAGTATTCGAGGATCTTGGTCCAGCCGTAGGTAATCTCGGGAAAAATCTGCGGATCTGCTTGAAAGGCCACCATGGTTCCGGTCCGATCGGACTTTCCAATCGGCTTCACCTTAGCAACAGGCTCGCCTCTTTTGTATGCCTGAAACCAGATCTTTCCCTGACGCTCAACCGTCACCTTGGTCGAAATGGAAAGCGCATTCACGACCGAGACGCCGACACCGTGGAGGCCGCCAGAAATCTTGTAGCCTTCGCCACCAAACTTTCCTCCAGCGTGGAGTACCGTGAGCACTGTCTCAAGAGCAGATTTCTTGGTCTGGGGATGAATATCCACGGGGATGCCACGGCCATTGTCAGTGATCTCTACCCAATTGTCGGGAAGGAGGCGTACCGTTATCCGGTCAGCGTATCCCGCCATGGCCTCATCAATGGAGTTGTTCACCACTTCCCAGACGAGATGATGAAGCCCCTCAACCGAAGTTCCGCCGATATACATGCCTGGACGCTTTCTCACCGGATCAAGCCCTTCCAAGACTTGGATGGATTTTGCGTCGTAGGTCAATTCCTTTTTTTCTTTGGAGGCTGTCATATCGAGAAGCGAGTGAACTATTTATTCTGCGCGAGAAAATTTTCGGAAAGTAAATTCAAGAAGGAGAAAGAAGACGAGGAGGAGAAGTGCGTTCCACCAAGCAAACACCTGTCCATAGGCGAGAAGTGCCAGACTGAGCACGAAAGTCCCGAGGAGAATTCCCTGTCGGAAGACGCCTCCAAGGAAACGCGTCGCTCCCTCGCTTCCCAGGACGCGCGCATACAAAAAGAGAAGGCTAAGAGCGAAAACCCCAGAAGCGGCGACCCACAGGCTTGAGAAGAACAATGACATCCCCCATAAACTCAAGCTCGCGGGATCAAGCCCGAAGACAAAAACGAGGAGCGAGAGGATGCCGAGAAGGGTGAAAAATCGAATGCCGAGGCGGTAACCGGAGAGAGTCATAAAGGTGCTTGTGACTGCCAAAAACACTCTTTCAGTATAGGGGAAATCAGCTGTTTGGGCAAGCAATATGATGGCTTGAATAAAGCAAAATCCGCTATTCTCAAGGAAGAAAAGCGGACTTTTTGAGCTCAGTTGCTGGCACGCGAAACATAGGTCCCTTTTTCAGTATTGATGACTAGTTTATCCCCGGTTTTGATGAAGAGTGGGGTCGTCACCTGGAGGCCCGTTTCGAGGGTCACCATCTTGTCCCCGCCTGAAGCCGTGTCACCCTTGATTCCAGGAGGCGCATCGGTCACCGTTAAAGTCATCTTGATGGGAAGTTCCACCGAAAGCGGTTTCTCATCCCAATTTAAGAGTGTGACCTCAGTGCCTTCGATAAGGTAATCCGTCATGTTTCCAAGAACCTTTTTGGAAAGCGTGAACTGATCAAAGGTTGCCATGTCCATGAAAGAGTACTCTTCTCCTTCATGGTAGAGATACTGCGCCTTGGTCTTCCCCATTTCCGCCTCATCGATCTTGTCCTTGTCATGAAAGGTGTAGTCAATGATGGCACCCGAAAGGAGATTTTTGAGCTTGGTACGCATGACGGCGCTCCCCCGACCAAGAAAGGTGTGCTGATATTCGACGACGAGATAGGGCTCACTGTTCCAAAGAAGCCGGCGCCCTGTTTTGATGTCAGTGAGAGAAAGCATAGAAAATAAAGATTCTTCAAAGAGTCTAATTTTTTGGATGAAACACGCGACAAAGCAAATCGCCAAAAAAGAAGGCGGGAAAATTATTTCACCACATACGGGATAAGCGCCATGTACCGAGCGCGCTTGATAGCTAGCGACAAAGCGCGCTGTTCTTTGGCTGTGAGGCCGTGGCGCTTCGGTGGATAGATCTTTCCTTGGGAGTTGAGGAATCGGCGCAGAAAATAGGCGTCCTTATAGTCGATCGCTCCAAGTTTTTTTCGCGCTTCCTGATCGAGAGTCATAGGGTTGAATGCAATGGGTAAAAATCAAAATTTAGAATGGAACATCCTCAATCTTGATCTCCTTATCGTCATCGAGATTGATGGTCGGAATCTCTTCCTCGGCTGGAGCCTTGGAAGGAACATTGCTCGCCGCAGCTCCACTAGCGGCTACATTCCGAGGAGCTGAACCTCCGCCGGCACCCGCCCGCGATCCGAGCTGCATGTTTTCCGCAACGACCTCGGTCACCTTGCGTTCAATATTGTCTTTTCCAGTATAGGTCCGGCTCTGAAGGCGCCCTTCAAAGTAGGCTTCCTGGCCCTTTGTGAGATACTGTCCAGCGATTTCCGCGAGCTTCCCCCACAGCACGATGTTGTGAAACTCGGTTCGCTCCTGCTTCTGGCCATCCTTGGTCCAGTAGTTATTGGTAGCGAGACCGACGGTCGCAACCGTTTGCCCCGAAGGAGTGGTCCGGATCTCTGGGTCGCGCGTCAGGCGCCCCACGAGGATGACTTTGTTGACATTCATATGATGTGTGATTAAAAGAAGTTAAATGTTGAGAACTTCTTCAAGCTTCTTGTCGATCTGCTCCTTGCTGACCGGTTTGGCTTCTGTCTCTGCCCCTGAGGTAGAGACTGGCGCTGGAGCCATCGGACGAGGAGCCATCGGACGCCCGCCACGGCCTCGGACTTCGCGCTTGGCGTATTCGGTACGCTCGATCGCCTTGAGTTCGGGCAGTTCGTCAGCTCGGATAATGAGAGAGCGAAGAATGTTTTTGGAGAGGGCAATCTTCCGATTGAGCTCAGCAATCGTGTCGCCTTTCTTCATAGCCTCGTCAAATTCCGCGCTCGAGAGCTCACTCTTGTCGGGAAGAGTGAAACGGCGAGCGACATAAATACCGCGCGTTTCTTTCTCCACCACATAAGCAAGCTTGCGCTTGTCGCTCGTCACCTCCGGAAGAAAGGTCGCTCCTTCATCGGTAAAAATCTTTTCAACTTCGGTTCGAATCGCGTCGAGCTCCGCCTCTTTGGATTCGCCCACGAGATAGAACAGTTCGTACTGACGCATAAGGAAACAGGGTTAAGGGGAAAGGGTTAAGGGGTTAGGATAAAAAACTCCACAGCAACCGGAAAGTCCTCTGTGGATTCGCGATTCCCTATCCTTCGAGCTCTTCGTTTCGCTTGGAGCTTTCGGCGGGGAATCTATGGGCTTTCTC
>JBDTWF010000090.1:0-3713 GCA_040006815.1 Candidatus Moraniibacteriota bacterium
TGGTCATCTCAAAAAAAACACTAAATAAAAATTATTTCAAGAAAAACAAAAACATATGACCGGGATTAATCTCTCCCAATCACTGCAGGATAAGCAGGCTCAAGCGCATGGGACCTTTTTTGACAAGAGCTTCTTCGTCAATCTCGTCATACTTGTTGTCATCGTGAGTGTTTTTGGGGGTGTTCGTTATTACCTCTCGGTTTTAGAGAAAGAAAAACTTTCTCTCGAGGAGCAATTCGCCCAAAAGGCAGTCGCGCTCCGTGGGGATAATGTGGACCGGGTAGCTGACCTTCGTGATCGTCTTGACATCATTACAGAGAATCTAAAAAAGGAACCCAAGCCAGCGAAGATTTTTTCAATGGTTGAAGGGGTCATCATTCCGGAAGTGCGGCTGACTTCGTATCAGGTGAACTGGCAAGACAGTGCCATGGAGCTTTCTGGCGTCACGGAGAGTTTGAAGTTCGTCTCGCTTCAGATGATCGCTCTCAAGACCATCCCTGAGTTCACCAAGGTCGCGGTGAAAGGGCTTCAATACAACAAAGAGGGAAAGCTGGAGTTTAGTCTCACCATTATGGCTGTCCAACCTGCCGAATAATTCTTTGCCTACACAAAAATTATGAGCCTCAAAATCCTCATCTTTCCGATCTTTATCATCCTTTCGCTCACGCTGGCTATCGGTTACATCAAGCCGGATATTGAGACCGTTCTCGTCAAAAAAGAACAGATCGCCAAACGGGAAGAGGATCTGGCCAAGGTAGATGCCGTGATCCGAAATGTCAGTTTGTTGAACGCTCAGATCGAGGGGCGAGCTTCTTCTGAAACTTTTGTATTGAAGTATCTCCCGAAGTCCCTTGAAGAAGAGAGAGTTCTGGACGCCTTTAACTTCCTCGCGGGTCAGACGGGCGTTATCATCAAGTCGGCGAGCGCCAAGGAGAATGCTCCTCAGGAGAAGGCGCGGGCCCAGGTGGAACGGGCCAGTCTTTCTTTTCAGGCTCTTTCACAAGTTCAGGGACCAGAAGGAGAGTCCGCGGTAGAGGTGTCAACACGCATCGTCCACAGCTATGCGGCCATGGCAACCGTAATCGGGAGCTATCAAGGTCTCAAGGATTTTTTTGAACGGCTCTCTCGGGCTGATCGGATACATGAGATCAAGACTTTTTCTATCCGCGAGCCCGAAAGGGATCCAAAGAACGGTGAGGAAACACTCCCCGCTGACTTTCTCGAGGGGAAATTTGAAGCCGATTTCATCCACTATCCGACCACTCAGGTGAGCACTGCTCTGGGCCAACCGATGTTTGAAAGCGGGAAATTTGATTTCGCGGGTGCTGATGCGCTTCTCGATTTTGTGACGAGCCCCCTCAGTTCCCTTGAAGTCCAGCTGAATGGCCGACCCAACCCTTTCCAATAATCCTTCTCGCTTTCCATGGCGGATACACCTACTCAAACCAAGGAAACGAAAGCAGATCAAAACCTCGGTGAGCTGAAAGCCCGAGCCGAATCTTTGGGCATGCCATTTTTGTCTGAGGTGCCGATTGAGATAAACAAAAGGGCCCTGGTTCTCATCCCTGAAGAGTCAGCCAAGAAATATCGCATGGTGGTTTTTGGGAAAGAGGAGGATACTCTTTCTGTGGCCATGCTCGATCCCCAAGACTTTGAGGCCCTGAATGTCCTTCGCTTCATTGCTGAAAAGGAACATCTCGGGATTGAAGTTTTTCTGACGACCCCCTCCGTCTTCGATCTGATCCTCAAGGAGTACACTGGGACGGATGAGGCGCTCGAAGAAGCCATTCAATCTCTTAAGAAAGGCGAGGAAGAGGCGCAGGCCGTTGTCGTAAAACAAGAGAAAAAAGGGGGAGCCCTCCCCGAAATTTTTCAGGATGCGCCCATCGCCAAACTCGTGGATGTCATCGTCAAGCATGCCATGGACGGCCGAGCGAGTGATATCCACATTGAACCGATCGATACGAGTTATCGGGTGCGTTTTCGGGTGGATGGACTCTTGCGTTCTGCTCTCGTTTTTCCGCTCGAAGTCGGCAAGGCGGTCATTTCGCGCATCAAAATCCTTTCCAATCTCAAGATCGATGAGAAGCGGAAGCCCCAAGACGGGCGTTTTCGTGTGGATACAGAAGGAAAATCAGTCGACCTTCGCGTGTCGACGCTTCCGGTCATTGAGGGAGAAAAGGTGGTCATGCGTATTCTCGACAAGAGTAACAACATGGCTGATCTGGATAAGCTCGGACTCTGGGGAAGGAACCGAGAGATCCTGACGAGCAAGATCCGCGAGCCGTTTGGTATCATTCTGATCACTGGGCCAACAGGCTCTGGAAAATCGACGACACTTTACGCTTTTCTTCAGATTTTGAATAAGGAAGAGCGCAACATCATCACGCTTGAAGATCCCGTTGAATATTTCATGGATGGGGTGAATCAGAGCCAGATCCGTCCGGAGATCGGATACACCTTTGCCTCGGGGCTCCGTTCCATCCTCCGGCAGGACCCGAATGTCATCATGGTGGGAGAAATTCGCGACGAAGAAACGGCCGAGCTGGCCGTCCATGCGGCGCTCACGGGCCATCTCGTTCTTTCGACGCTCCACACCAATGATGCCATCAAGGCGCTTCCCCGGCTCATTGATATGGGGGCTGAGCCTTTTCTCCTCTCCTCGTCTATTCAGGCTTTGGCCGCTCAACGCTTGGTGCGGCGTATTTGTGACCAGTGCAAGGAGGAAATGAAACTCACCCCTGGGATGCTGAAGCGCCTCGAGGACCAACGCTCTCAAATCGCTGAGAAGGAATTCAAAAGCTACAAGCTGGATCCGCACGCCCCCATCAAGGCGTATAAAGGCAAGGGGTGTGATCAGTGCGGCCGTTCGGGATACAAAGGACGAATCGCCATTTATGAGGTCTTTGAGGTAACGGACGCGGCCAAAGTCATTATCACCGATAAAGAGGGGAACGAAGGAGAGCTCAAGAAGGAAGCGGTCACTCAAGGGATGCTCCCCATGAAACTCGATGGACTTCTCAAGGTACTCCAGGGAATTACCACGATTGCCGAAGTCGAGCGGGTGACCGAAGGAACGCTCGTGGATGAGGAGTGAGAAAGCATGCGAAAGATGATATAGTAAGACAAAGGACAAAAACACAAATTTCCATGGAACGCCTCGATGTTGAGCAAAAACTGAAAACGCTTTTGACCCTCGTGGGCCAGCAAGGGGCTTCGGACATTCATTTTGTCGTGGGCCGTTATCCGACGCTTCGTATCAGCGGGAAACTTCACCCCCTCACGGACCAAGGTCTTTTGACGCCAGCTGATACCAAGGCTTTCAGTGACATTATCCTGAGCGAAGACAAGAAAGCAGAGCTTACCTCCGACGGACAGACCGACCTTTCGTATAATTTTGAGGACCGGGCTCGTTTTCGCGTCAATATCTTTTTCCAGAAGGGCTATGTCTCGATCGCCATGCGCTTCGTTATGGACAAGATCCGGAGCTTGAAGGATCTCAATGCCCCAGAATCGCTTTATGATTTTACCAAGACTTCGCAGGGGCTCGTTCTCATGACGGGTCCGGTGGGTCATGGAAAGTCGACTACTTTGGCGGCCCTCGTAGACTATATCAATCACAATCAAGAGAAACACATCGTGACGATCGAAGATCCGATCGAGTTTGTCTATGAACAGGACCGCTGTATCATCAATCAGCGTGAAGTCGGGCG
>JBDTWF010000091.1:0-2074 GCA_040006815.1 Candidatus Moraniibacteriota bacterium
TTATCTTGGGTGAGGACTTTCTTGATAACGAACCGGGAGTCCTTATTCTTGGAGACAATATTTTTGAAGACGACTTCACGGAAGCCATTCAAAGCTTTGCTCAGGGCGGAAGGATCTTTGCCAAGAAGGTATCGGACCCGGAACGGTTTGGTGTCGTCGAATTTGATCAAGAAGGAAAAGTCCTCTCGATCGAAGAAAAGCCAGAAGCGCCCAAAAGTGAGTATGCCATCCCTGGAATTTATATTTTTGACGGAGAGGCGGCCAATGTGGCCAAGCGTCTCACGCCATCAGAGCGGGGTGAGCTCGAGATCGTCGACATGCATCGGCAGTATCTCGCGAAGGGCACTCTCGATGTTCGGATCATTGAGGGCGCTTATTTTGACGCCGGGACACACGATGCCTTGCTCCTTGCCGGAAATTACGCTAAAGAAAAGAAACTGGGTGAGCGTTTTCATCCGATCTTGAAAGAAACCATTTCCGAATTTAACAAGGAATTCAAGCGGCTTGTCAGTCTAAAATAATTTCTTCGTAGATTTTTTCTCTCTATGAAACACCAAAGAATCACCAAAGCCATTCTTCCCGTCGCTGGATTCGGAACGCGCTTTCTCCCGGCGACCAAGGCTCAGCCCAAGGAAATGCTCCCGGTTGTCGATAAACCGGTGGTGCAGTATCTCGTGGAAGAGGCAGTGGCCTCGGGGATTGAAGAGATCATCTTCATTACTGGTCGTGGCAAGCGAGCTATCGAGGATCACTTTGACGTTTCCTATGAGCTCGAGGACACGCTTGTCGAAAAGAATAAGCATGGCCTTCTCGAAACGGTACGCAAGATTTCGGGACTGGCTCGTTTTTCGTATGTCCGACAGCCAATTCCTTTAGGCGATGGACACGCTCTTCTTCAGGCGGCTCATCTCGTCGATGACGATGAAGCCGTGGCCGTACTCTTTGGCGATGATTTGGTGGATAGTGACAAGCCGGTTATCCGGCAGCTGATGGATGTCTATGAAAAGTATCACGACCCAGTAATCGCGCTCATGGCCGTCGACAAATCCGAGGTTTCCAAGTTTGGCGTGGTTGGTACGACAAAGATCGGGGAAAGGACTCATGAAGTGAAGAGTTTCGTTGAAAAGCCGAAACCCGAAGATGCGCCCTCCAATCTCATCGCTGTTGGGAAATACATCATTACGCACGAAGTCTTTGAAACCCTACGAACCATTCAGGCAGAAAGCCGAGATGGCGAGGTTCGCTTGGCCGATGCCTTCATCCAAATGCTCGCGAACAAGCGCCCCCTTTATGGGTATGAATTCGAGGGAGAGCGGCATGACTGCGGAGATAAGTTCGGTTTCGTCAAAGCGACCATTGCCATGGGTCTCAAGCATCCGGAAGTTGGCGAAAAGCTCAAGGGATATCTCAAGAGTCTCAATATGTAAAAACCACGGTCCATGTACTGGATCTATCTCGTTCTCTTCATTCTCATCATCTTCACGCCGGAGTTTGTCCTGAAAGGTTTCTGGATCTTTGGCCAGGAGGACCTTGAGTCACTCCTTATTTTTGGTTTCGGGATGATCGGACTTCTTCTCTATCTCGGCAAGGAATCGGCCCTTATCCGGACCGTGAAAGAAAAACTTTTTCTTCAGCGTGAGACCAATCAGATCAGAAAAGATCTCTCTCAGTCCTATTCATACATCGGAGAAATGAATCGAAAATTCGACATCATGAAGAATCTTCTCATTGCTCTCCCAACGAGTACGCTCAAGGTTTTCTCTCGTCAGAAAAAGGATCTTTATGGGCCGATCTTCGATGCAGTCCGGCTTTTGACCAAGTCCTCGCACCTCCTCCTTGTCTTTGTGGAAACCGAGAAAGGGGTAATCAGGGAGAAGCATGTTTCAGGCGATCCATTTCCCATTTCGCTTCTCGACGGGGCAAGGCTGCTTGGAACCAAGAAGTTTTTCTGGGATGAGGGCGATTATTGCATCGTGCGGGCGCCCGAAGATGCTTTTGAAACAGTTGCCTTTCTTGTTTTTGAAAAAAATGCCAATCGGCTTGAATATTCCGAAGTCTTTCAGATTATCGCGGC
>JBDTWF010000092.1:0-28531 GCA_040006815.1 Candidatus Moraniibacteriota bacterium
GATCGAATTTCTCGGGCGCGTTCCGGACGAAGAACTCCCTCGCTACTATGCCGAGTGCCAAGCGTTTATTTTTCCCCAGGAGGAGGATTTCGGCATTGTGGCCATGGAAGCCTTTGCCTCGGGCCGGCCGGTTCTCGCGTATCGCGGAGGGGATATCGTCGAGCACTTGGAAGAGGGGAAAATGGGAGAGTTTTTCGACGAGCAATCCCGGGATTCAGTCATCCAGGCAGTGAAAAAATTCCAGAGCAAAGCCTATGATTCGGAGTATATCCGGGGTCAGGTGGAACGTTTTGACAAAGAGCTTTTTAAGGCTACAATGAAGAACTTGGTGGAAAAAGAACTCGCTACACATCTCGCCTCGTTTCCCCGGTGAACCTCGAAATCAACGATTGATATTCCGACATGACCCTCTCTCAATTTCTCGCTATCTTTTCTTCACGCCAAAAGCTCTGCCTGACCATTCTTGTCGGGGCACTCCTTCTTTCGCTCGCGATGTATCGCCTCCAGAGTCAGAGTTACTCGGTCACTCTCCTCCTCTCCGTCGCTCGTTCGAGTTCGGATGAGACGCCCGATTACAAATACGATCAATTCTATCGCCTCCAGGCGGACGAACGCTTTGCGGATACCATCGTCCGATACTTGGGAACCGAAGTCGGGAAGCGCGACATTGTCACTCGAGCCGACCTCTCTCCTCTTGACGCGAGCGATTTTTTTGAGCATTCGATTCAGGCTTCACGCCTCTCTTCCCAGATCGTCACGGTCTCAGCGAGGACCCGGACTATTCGAGCGGGGGAAAAAATAGCCGCCTCTCTTCCTGAAGCAGTGAATGGCTATGCGGCGAGCCTGAATCGTGAAGCCCGTGTTGGAAACTGGTTTCTGGTCGTCCCGAGCGACTCCGTGATCGTGGAGGGGCGTTTCTCTTGGCGCCTGGCCGTCACGATAGGTCTTCTCGTCGGCCTTTTCCTTGCTTTTTGGACAGCTTTGGGGGATCACTTTTTAAAGGGGGAGCGAAGAGAGCTTCGTTAAGCACATGCGCATCGGGATCGATCTTCGCGCTTTGACCGCGGGGAAGCATACGGGGGTGGAGGAATACACGAGGGGGCTCCTGCGCTCTCTTTTTGAGCTTGATCGAGAGAATGAATACATCCTTTTTTGGAATGCCTGGAGGGAGGTCGATCTTGATCTTGGCTGGGCGCTTACCTATCCCAATGTCTCTGTGCGCCGCTTCCACTTTCCCAACAAGCTCCTCAATCTTTCTCTCTGGTATCTCCAATTCCCCAAGCTGGACCGATTGATCGGCGGAGTGGATGTATTCTTCATGCCCAACCTGAACTTTGCCGCTTTCTCCAGGGGCGTCAAGGTGATAGTCACGGCGCATGACCTTTCCTTCGAATACTTTCCAGAGACATTTTCATGGAAGCACCGTGTCTGGCATTACCTCATTAATTTTCGCGCGCTCCTCCGTCGAGCCGATGTCGTTCTTTCAGTTTCTCATTCGACAGCCGACGACCTCGTTCGTGTCTACGGCCTACCTCGGGAGAAGATCCATGTCATTATGAGCGGTGTCGATGAGCGCTTCATTCCTGTGAGTCGGAACGACCCGCGCCTTTTTGCCGTGAAAGAAAAATACCGACTTCCCTATCACTTCATCCTGTATCTTGGAACCATCGAGCCGAGGAAGAATATCGAAGCCCTTCTTTCGGCGTATGAGGTGTTTCAGAAAACAAGTCTGGGTGAGGGTCTCCGGTACGAACTCGTTCTGGCTGGTTCTTCCGGATGGAAAAACGAGGAGCTCCTGGAAAAGATCGAGCATTCGCCGGTGCGGGAGAAAATTCATCTCATCGGATTTGTCGACGATGCTGACAAGCCGGCCCTCTACAATCTTGCGAGCGTCTTTGTCTATCCCTCACTCTATGAGGGATTTGGCTTTCCGCCGCTGGAAGCTCTTTCGTGTGGCGTTCCGACGATCGTCTCGCACTCGTCTTCGCTTCCGGAGGTGGTCGGGGAAGCCGGTATTCTCATCGATCCGTATCGGCCGGATGAGATTCTTCAGGCCATCCGACAGCTTCTCCAGGGAAAGTCGCTTCAGGAGGAGCTCCGCAGGCAAGCCGCGCTTCGCAAGCGTTATTTCAACTGGTTTCAGGCGGCCCAAGGTTTTCTTGATGTCCTTCGCGGGGCTTGAGGTATCTTCAAGGCCATTTTTGACTGTGGTATAATGAGTGACATAAATACCCTTTGAAATCCAAAGGGAAAAAATAAAAAGAAAAATTATGCAGGAGAATAGAGGCTCTTTGGGGGCGGTGGCGGCATTTGCGGTCGCTTTTTTGTTACTCGGTGGCTATGTCGCCTACGCGTCTTTCTGGTCCAAGGTCAATCTTGCCTCCCCTTTTGTGGGGAGCAGTTTTGCCAAGGATGGGGAGGATGACGGTGGGGATGATAGTAACGACAATGGTGATTCCAATAATGATGAAGGGGATGATAATGGTGGCAGTAGCTCATCCAGTAAGTCTGAAAAGGAAAAGGCTAAGAAAGAGGCTGAGCGCCAGCGTGAGGCCGCTAAGAAGCAGGCTGAGTGGACAAGAGAGCGTGGATCCGGAAGCAAGGTGGAAGATGATGGAAATGATGACAATGGCAACGAATTGAAGGGCGAGGATGATCCAAATGAAGTCGAAAACGACGATGACGGAGACGATTCTCGAGGCGACAATGAGGGGATGTACAAAGACAAAGCGAAGACTCTGGCCGAGCTTGAAAAACAGATCGCCGAGGCTCGAGCTGACATACTGGAACGAGCCGCCAAAAAAGGATTTGATGCTTCGGTCGCTCTGGCTCAGCTCGATGCGGCCCAGGCTAAACTCGGGGATGTGAGCGGCGCTTTTGATGGCATCGATCTTGAGCGAGCCAAAGAGCTTGCCAAGGCAGTCAAGAAAGCAGCGGAGTTTTCGAGAGGGAAGACACTTCATGATATAGAGGAGAAGACCAAGGACATTGCCAAGATTGAAAAGCGCATCAGTCAGACGAAAGCCAAACTCGCGTCTCTCAAAGCTCTTGGGGGTGATACGAGCAACTACGAATCGGTTCTCAGTGTCATAGAGTCTGACTTCTCGACCGCCAAGGGAATGGTTGAAGCTGGCGGGGAGAGTCTTCTTCTCGGATTGACACAGCTTTCATCGGTGGAACGAAGAGCGAAAAGCCTGAAAAATAGCATTGCGGGCGCGCTCTACGCTCTCGGTGGAAGTGATGAAGAGGAACATGAACTCGAAACTGAACATGGCGCTGAGGTGAAGGATTCTACCAATGAGATCGAGGATATCGCTGATGCTGAAGACGATTCAGTCGGGCGAGCCATCAAGTCCATTGCTCGGACGCACGCTGACGAATCCAAGAAGGCCGTCCAAGCCGTCCAAGCCGTCAACAGTCGCAGTGCGGTCGCTCGCTTTGTCCTTGGATCAAGCGACAGCGATCTTCGGGATCTCGAGACCGAGATCGTGGCCAGTCAGGCACGGATTGACGCGCTGAGGACGCTCGTTAATCAAATCGCCGATCCTGAGATCAAGACGCTTCTCAATGAGCAAATTGCCTCTTTGGTGTCAGAGAACGCCAGGCTCCAGAGCTATCAAACGGCAAAATCAGAAGAGAACGGTATCTTGGGCTGGCTCTTCCGTTTCTAAGAAAAGAGCTTTGTCCGAAGGAGCCTCGTATGAGGCTCCTTTTTGTATTGACATTTGGAAAAATTGTCCGTATGGTTTGATTAAGACTGGTTAGCATGCCGATTTTTGGTGTATCGAAAAAACTTTTTTCTTCGATTTTTCTTTTCCAATTTAAATCGTGAGGGGATGTCATGAACAAAGTTCAAAAAGTTGCGCTGATTTCCGTTCCTCAAGATGGGCGCATGTGGTTTGCTCACTGGAGATCTTCCGATATGCGCGAAGCGCTTCACTGGAAGAAGATCAAGCAGAGCCTCGCCGAAGCGGAGCTGACGCAGATTGATGGGTCGGAACGCCAAGCCGATATCGAATGGGACTGCCCCGACAATCGCCTGGCGCTGCATGTCCTGCACGGGTATTGCTCCACGACAGATCCCGAGACTCTGCGGCAGGAGTTTGGGAAAATCCTCGGCCAAAGCGGATTCCAGATCGCGGCGGAAGCGAGCCATGTCTACCCGAATGAAACCGCTCCCGACGGAGTCACCTTTAGCTATCTCTTGCGAGATGGGGGCTTTCAGGGAGTCAGCCGCCAGATTCTCCTCGCAGAGAGTCACATCGCTGTCGGCCCGCATTTTTCCGTGCATACATACCCGACGGAGGAAGGCGCGGGGGTGACGACTTTTTCGCTCATTACCTGGAAACGGGCGAAGTTCCAGGATTTCCAAAGTCTCCTCTATCAAAGAGGGGTGAGCTATGGGGTCGTAGCTTCGGGGGAATGTTCGGTTCCCCAAAACGATCAGGCCTGCGGGACGCTTGTGTGTTGCGTGGGGCCAAAGTTCCAGGGCTTCATGAAGAGCTTTCTCTCTGGGCACGATGCCGACAATTTCCCGGTCATCATCCAGGGAGAGGACATCTCGCCGCCGAGGGGTCTCGTGAGAGCCATCACTCTCGAAGCGTACGCTTAGTTTGGTTTCCCGTGTCGCACCATCAAGCCCGCCGCCATGCATCATCGCGACGGGTTTTTTCTTTTTTTGGCTTTATTTGATAGACTGGAAGAAAGAAATAGATTGGAGGATAGTAGTTTTTTTATTTTCTTTTTTTACACCATGAAAGCAAGACTCTGGCGTGATCAGTTTTTTATCCGCGAAACGGATCCAGCTGCCCTCAAGCAGTTTTTTGATAAACTCCTTCTGGAAGCGGGTCTCTCCGTCGTGGGTTTTACCGACAAACATTTTGAACCGCAGGGGTATACCGCAGTCTGGGTCCTCTCGGAAAGCCATTTTGCGGTGCACACTTTCCCCGAGCAACAGGAAACCTCCTGCGAGCTCTCCTGTTGCAATCTCGAGAAGTATAATCGCTTTCTCGAGCTCGTGGATTTTTATACGATTTAACTTCTTGGGATAAACGAACTTTTTGAGGATCAATCCCAGATCACTTTTTTACTGAATGAGAGAATCAGCAACAAATAAGGAGACAAAGTCAAAACCTTCTCTTGTATCTTGTTTTAAAAATACAGCACGAGTTTTTCTTGGAGCAAAAGAGGACGGACGGATTTTTGAGAAAAGCGCATTGATAGGTACATCAGCGTTTCTCCTCAGGGTAGGGGAATGGTATTTCATTATCCCTGCCGCTTTTGCTATTGTGTCAGGTCTTCGATACGCTGGTGTTGATCCGCTGTTTATTTTTATTTTTATTTCCTTACTGAATGCGCTCTTCTCCTTCCTTATTATCTTTCTGAATGATCGGATAGGGGTTGATCTGACCCTCATGGAGGGAGCGGCGAGAGTACTCAGTCTTCTGAGAGAAGGTGAATCAAAAAAGAAAATTTTTCTCGCGAAGATGACGCTTTCTTGGGTTATCATTTGGTGCGTATTTTATCAAGGGCCAGCCTATGTCTACTTGCTTCTCAGAGAGAATAATAGAGTAAAAAGGCATCGAATATTTTTTGTTATAAGTCTCAGCTTTGTCCAAATGCTCCCGTGGACTTTCATCTATCTAGCTGGGTACCAAGGACTGCTCTCTCTCTTTTCTTGAGACAAATACGGAAGTATGTAAAAGGCGCCGAGGATCAAGTTTGATCCTCGGCGCTTTTTCGTGGTTGGCGATTATCACGCTAGTAAACGAACTCGAATGAGAGTTGCCTCGGAGTATCTGCTTCGGTCTTGTTCTCGCTTGGCTTCTCAAATACGAGGAGAGTGGTGTCCAGCCTCTGGACAATTCCTGTTTTGGCAATGAGTACGCCTACTTCTTCGAGGAATTTTGTGATGTAGAGGGATACTTTCTTGGTGGCATCCTCATCAAACATCGCGACGCCTTTCCGCTCGTGCATGTACATAGCCATAGCGGTATAGAGGGCCTTCGCGTGAGGCCCAAAGTAGCGACGCGGTCCGTTCGGGCAGAAGAGAAACACCCAGAAAATCGCTTTTTTTGGCGGTATGCTGTGGAGGAGGGAGCTGTAGTCTCGTTTCGCGAATTGGGAGATGATCTGCTCGTCCCGAGTAAAGATCGCGAAGCAAGCGATTTCCTCCCCATCGAGCGCGTACGCGACTAGAGTCTCTTCTTGTGCCAGTATATCGTAGAATTCTTCGGCATTCGCAAAGTCCTTGTTGGCGCCGCTTCCAGGTCCGAAGGTGGTTCTGAAAATATCCCACATCGTTTCTTGGAGGTATCGGTGCACCCTCTGCGTGATGAGCACGCTGTATCTCTTTCCGTTGACAGCGAGGTTGAACTCATTGCGCATGCTACCCGGAATTACCGTTGGGATAGCATGCTCCTGGTTTTCGACCCGTTCTTTTACTTGGTCTTCAGGCATGCTACCCCCCGTTTGGTTGATAAAGGACTACCGTGTATCCGATATAATGCTATAGTAAAAGTAACATTTTTTTTCAAACTGTCAATGGAATGCCTTGAGACTCCAGCTGTTGTGACCTACTCTTACCTTTTGGGGATGGTACTCGTTTTTCTTTTTGGTTTTCTTACATTCTTTAATAATCGCAAAGGATTAAGCAGTCGGATTTTCTTTCTCTTGAGTTTGGTCATTGTTCTTTGGCTTGGTTTTAATCTTCTTTCTTGGGTCTATGCGGCGGAACTCTTCTGGGCTCGACTTACGATCATAGGAGGTCTTATTCCCATTCTTTTTCTCTATTTCAGCTATATTTTTCCCGACGAGAAACCGCCGAGCCATAGTAAGACTCTTATCCCATTCCTTTTAGGGCTACCGCTTGTTGCTCTGGCTGCGACGAAATATAATGTTTCAAGTATTGACATCAGTACGCCGGATTGTCCGCCAGAAGTAGGCTGGTTGTATTATTACCTCCTTTTTTCCGTCGTGGTAGCAACCATTTTATCATTTGTGACGCTATGGAAAAAAAGAAAACATTTAAAAGAGAGGTCCTTACGGCAAAAAATTGAAATCCCGCTCTGGGGCTTTGTCTTCATGGTGAGCTGGAGCCTTATCACAAATGTTTTTTCACAGCTTTTCGATTTTGACATTCTGTCAGCCTTTTCCCCATTTGGCGTCTTGATATTCTCTGGTGCCATTGCATACACCATCATCAAGCATCAATTTCTCAATACGAAGCTTGTTGCAACACAGCTTTTCGTTGCCATTATTTGGCTCCTTATCTTTCTCCAGTTCTTCTTCGCTGATAATTGGCCGCTTCGAGGACTCATCATGATTACCTTTATCCTTTCGGTTTCTTTTGGTGTAGTACTTCTCCGATCGGTAAATAACGAGATTCGACGGAAAGAAGAGCTCCAGGAAATCTCAAATCGGCTGGCGGCGGCCAATCAGGAGCTTCGGCGATTGGATAATGCCAAGAGCGAATTTATTTCCATCGCCTCTCACCAGTTACGGACGCCTCTCACGGCCATCAAAGGCTTTGTGTCCCTTCTTCTCGAAGGAGCCTATGGGAAAGTGGTGCCGCAGGTGCAGGACACCCTGAACAAAGTCTATCTCGCTAATAACCGCCTCATGCTCTTGGTGGAGAACCTTCTCAATATCTCGCGCATCGAGTCTGGTCGTATCCAGTATCAGTTCGCCGAAGCCCGTGTGGAAGATATTCTTTCAGAAATCGTCGAAATGATGAGTCTCGCCGCGAGGCAGAAGGGCTTGGAGATAAAACTCACCCTTCCAAAAAGCAAGCTCCCGCTCGTGACTCTCGATGCGGCCAAGATCCGAGAAGTGTTTTCTAATCTCATTGATAATTCGATCAAGTACACGCCCAAAGGAAGCATCAGCGTCACTGCTAAGACTTCTCCGGGGGGGATTCAGGTGACGGTCGAGGACACGGGGATGGGGATCACTTCAGAAGACCTCAATCATCTTTTTGGGAAGTTTGAGCGTGGCGGTCAAGCGGCCCGAGTGAATGTCTCCTCGACCGGTCTCGGCCTGTATGTGGGGAAGAGTTTCGTTGAGGCTCACGGAGGAACCATCACGGCGGCCTCTGAAGGGGCGGGGAAGGGGGCTCGTTTTGTTGTGACCCTTCCGCTTCAACAAAAAAAGAGTAAATAGCCTTGATTTGAGCCTTCTTTTCTGATACATTGGGATATATGCCAAAAATTCTTCTTGTCGAAGACGATCCGTTTATTGCAGAGATCTATACCAAAAAGCTCGCGGGAGCTGGTTTTGTTGTGGAAACGGCCGCTTCGGGGCACGAGGTTTTGAAAAAAGTTCCCGAAGCAAAATATGATCTCATGCTTCTCGACCTCGTTTTGCCCGAGATGGGAGGGATGGAGGTTCTTCGTGAAATAAAGGGGAAGCCTTCTGAATATGATCCGAATCTTCGCATCGTCGTCTTTAGTAATCTCAGCAGTAACGATGACCGGGAGCAGGCTCTCCACGCCGGGGCCGACGGATTTATTTCCAAGACGGAATTCACGCCGACCGAGGTAGTGGATGAGGTGAAGCGACTTCTGAAGCAATTCTCCGAGCAGGTGAAGAATGTCGCGAGAGCCGAGGGGCCAGGCGCTGAAATCGTTCACCCGGCCTCGACCGAGACGAAAGAAAATGGCCGACGCATTCTCCTGATTGAGGACGAAGAAGTTTTTGCTGAAATGTTTGGAAAGCGCCTTACGGATGACGGCTATCTCGTGAAGACGGAGGGAAATGGCGTGAAGGCTCTCGAGGAGGCACTGGCCCATCCATACGATTTGATTCTCATGGATGTGATGCTTCCGGGCATGGAAGGGCGTGAACTCATCGGGAAACTTCGTTCGAATGAAGGAGCACAAGGCGTTCCTATTTTTCTTCTGACAGCCTCACTTGATGACATGGAGATTGGAGAGGTTGAAAAGGAAAAGCTTGTTGATCGGGTACTCCAGAAGACCAAGATCACTCCTTCTGAGCTGACTGATGTGGTGAATGAATTTTTTGAGAAGAAATAATCGTATGACTCGTACGCTCGTCTCTGAAACGCCCCTCCATGTGGGTGAAACGATCTCACTTTCTGGCTGGGTTTCGGTTCGACGCGATCATGGCAAGCTCATCTTCATCGATTTCCGTGATGAAAGCGGCGAAGTCCAGATGGTGGTTCTTCCCAATCATCCTGAAGCGCAAAAAATGGCCCAAGAAGTCCGTCCCGAATGGGTGATCCGCGTTCAAGGCCAGGTGAACAGGCGTCCAGAGAAGCTTATCAATACAGAGCAGCCGAATGGCACCGTGGAAATCGAGGTCATCGAGGTGGAGGTATTGAGTAAGTCATTGACGCCGCCCTTTGATGTGTTGGATGACGGTCGATCAATCGGCGAGGGACATCGTCTCAAGTATCGCTATTTGGATCTCCGCCGGCCGAGAATGCAGCGAAATATCCGCATGCGTCACCGGGTGATTCATTTCGTTCGGAATTTCTTGACGCAAAATCAGTTTGTCGAAATTGAAACGCCACTCCTCTCGAAATCAACACCTGAAGGTTCTCGCGATTATATCGTTCCGTCGAGACTCGATAAGGGAAAATTTTACGCCCTCCCGCAGTCGCCCCAGCAATACAAGCAGCTTCTTATGGCGAGTGGATTTGAAAAATACTTCCAGATTGCGCGCTGTATGCGTGATGAGGATACGCGTGGCGATCGGCAGCCGGAATTTACCCAGCTTGATATGGAGATGAGTTTTATTGGAGAGGAAGACATTATGACTCTCAACGAGAAGCTTCTTATCGAGCTTGTCGAGACGCTTCTGTCTGAAAAGAAAATCCAGACCAAACCCTTTCCACGGATTTCTTACCGGGAAGCAATGGAAAAGTACGGAAACGATAAGCCGGATATTCGAACCGATAAGAATGATCCGAACCTGCTGGCTTTTTGCTGGATTGTTGATTTTCCTCAATTTGAAAAAACATCGGAAGGAAAATGGACATTTACGCACAACCCTTTTTCGGCTCCAAAACCAGAGCATATCGGGTGGCTTATGAAAGGCGAGCGAGTGGAAGAAATCCAGGCAACTCAATACGACATTGTTTTGAATGGCTTTGAAATTGGCGGAGGGAGCATCCGCGCTCACCAGCCGGAAGTGCTCGCAAAGACATTTGAAATTATGGGATATGCGAAGGAGGAAATCCAGGCGAATTTCGGGCACATGCTCGAAGCTTTTGAACGCGGTACGCCTCCGCACGGAGGGATCGCGTGGGGAATGGATCGCCTGATGGCTATTCTCATGAATGAGCCGAATATCCGTGAGGTTATCGCTTTTGCCAAAACAGGGGAGGGCCAAGACCTTTTGATGCAAGCGCCTTCCGAAGTTTCTCCCCTTCAGCTTTCTGAACTCGGGCTCGCCCTTGTTCCAAAAACAAAAAAAGAGGACTAAGGCCTTTCCTTTCCCTCGCTAAAAGCGTGTTTTTCGGCCCCAAAACTCTCTTGAATGAGAGCGAAAAAGGTGGTATCATGCTGAGTATCTTCTTTTTGTCATGTCCTTATGGCCGTCCCTGGTCAATCTTTTTTTCGAGGCCTGTATGAGCGTTTTTTTGGTTCCCTGACGCAGGACATCGGGGTAGATTTAGGGACCGCCAATACGCTCGTTTATGTGAAGGGCCGCGGCATTGTCATCAATGAGCCATCGGTTGTGGCGGTCAATACGCGAACGGGACAAATTCTGGCCATCGGACGAGAGGCCAAAAAAATGGTGGGAAAGACTCCGAGTCACATCGTCGCGACGCGTCCTCTGGTGGATGGCGTCGTTTCTGATTTTGAGATCACCCAGCAAATGCTTCGCTACTTCATCGGAAAAGTCACCGAGGGGAGTTTCAAATTTCTTCGCCGGCCAAGAATTCTCATCGGCATTCCTTCCGGAGTGACCGAGGTGGAAAAGCGCGCCGTTATCGAGGCGGCCATGAATGCGGGTGCGCGCCAAACTTTTCTCATTGACGAGCCGATGGCCGCGGCCATTGGAGCCCGTTTGCCCGTTACTGATGCGGCCGGAAACATGGTCGTCGATATCGGCGGCGGGACGACGGAGATTGCAGTCATCTCACTTGGAGGCGTCGTCATTTCACGGAGCCTGCGCATCGCTGGGGATGAAATGAACGAGGACATCGTCCGCTATTGCCGAGACGAGTTCAACATCCTCATCGGTGAGAAAACCGCTGAGGATGTGAAGATCGCCATCGGGAGCGCCTATCCCGTGAAAGAGCCGCTCCGTTATTCGATCCGCGGGCGAGATCTCGTTTCCGGGCTTCCCAAGGAGGTTTTGGTTACGGACGAAAATATCCGCGAGGCTCTGTCGCGCTCGATTCGCATCGTCGTCAACAACATAAAAACCATTATCGAAGAGACTCCGCCGGAACTCCTTTCGGATGTCATGCAACGGGGGATCGTGCTCTCGGGCGGGGGGAGCCTCATCCGAGGCCTCGACAAGCTCATCGCCAATCAAACGGGCATTCCCGTTCGGACGGTTGAGGATCCCTTGACGGCCGTGGTGCGGGGCACGGGCATCGTTCTCGATGACATGGAGACATTGGCGGAGGTTCTTATAGAAGACGAACAGGGGAAACCTCTGAGCTGATAGGCAGTGACAAGCGTAAGAAAAAAGAAGAATGAGAGATGAAGAATTTTTGAAACGGCGTTCCGTTTTAGCTCTAGGTCTTTTCATCGGGGCAGTCTTTCTCGTTTGGTGGCAACCCCTTGGGCTCTCTCGTCCTTTTCAGGGATTTCTCTCTACGCTCACTCTTCCGTTTCAGAATTTCCTTTCCTGGGGAAGTTTTGAGTTTTCCGATACGCGCGATTTTTTTGGTTCCATTGGCCAATTAAAACAAGAGAATGCTTCTTTAAAAAAGGAGAATCTCCGTCTCACGGGAGAGGTGGCCAGACTTCGGTCTTTTGAAACTGAAAATACGACGCTCCGGGAAATCACTCATTTGGACGGGGATGGAAAAAATACAATGGTGAATGCTGAGGTTGTTGGACGAGATGTATCGGGCTTTTCGACAACCCTTACCATCAATCGCGGTTCGAGCCAGGGTATCGCAGTAGGAATGCCGGTTATCGGTGTCGGGAGAGTGCTGGTGGGGAGGACCATCTCAGTCTTTCCGTTCACTTCAGTTGTGGAGCTTCTCTCGCATCCGGAAAGCATTACAAGCGCGGCTCTGGTCTCAACAGACAGTAAGGGGGTAGTCCGAGGGGATCATGGGCTCGGGATGATCTTTGATCTGGCTCTCCAATCAGAGAGTCTGAAGCCCGGTGAAGCGGTCGTCACTTCTGGCCTCGGAGATGGTTTCCCGCACGGCCTTCTCATCGGAACCATCGAAAGTATCCATCCTTCCTCGGATCGGCTTTTTCAGCAAGCAATAGTCATTTCACCCATTCGTTTCGATGCGCTTCGTTTTGTTTCCGTCATCATCCGCTAACTTCCTTCTATGGCGAGAATCTTTTGGTGGCGCCTCTTGTTCGGTCTCGCAGTTATATTGCTTCAGTTTTCACTAGGGACCATCGTTTTTCCGGGGAATCCCGTACCGGGCCTTCTCTTGAACACAATCGTCGCGCTTGTTTTGGTACGCGGATTTCGCGAAGGAGCTTCCCAGTGGCTCGTGCTTCTGATTGGGTACGATCTTCTCCGGGTAGGGTTTGTGACGCCACTCGTTCCCATGGGGATACTTTTAGCCTATGCGACGAGTTTCATTTCTCGCCGGTATGTCTTTGAACACCGGGGAGTCGGCATGATTCTCCTCTCCTTTCTTTCGGTTGCCTTTGGTATCTTGTACGTGTTTTTTCTTGCGTGGACAAATAGCCGCTTCTTTGGAGCGGGTGTTTTCCTTTCCGATAGCCTGCTCGCTTTTATTTTTTTCTTCCCTGTTTTTTCATTGGTTCAGTACTTTGAATCTCGCCTGGAGACGGTTTATCGCTCAGACTTCCGAGGCATGCGGCATTCCTTATGAAAAACCTTTTTTTACAACGCTCCAAGCGACACCAAGAGGCAGAGATCGATGATGCCGTCCTGACGCTGTCGGAGAAATCGGCGGGAGAGATCGAGTGGCCCCTGTCTCGGAAACCACAGCATCTCCTCTGGCTCCTCACCTGCCTCGTCCTTCTTCTCTTGGGCGCGCGTTTCTTTTATCTCAATGTGATCGAGGGGAATCATTATCAGGAAATTGCTGAGAATAATAGCCTGCGTTCTCTCGTCATTCCTGCTCCGCGCGGTATTATCTATGATCGGTACGGCAAAGCCCTCGTGGAGAATCTTCCGAGCATCGATGCCATACTCATCCCAGCTGATTTGCCGAGTGATTCTGGTGAGCGGAGTGCCTTACTGGGACGCATGCGTTCCCTCCTCAGTCTCGACGACGAAGCCTGGGCCGATATGAATGATCGATTGGCTCTCGGGACGCCCTTTCCTCTCAAGGAGAATCTTTCGCAGGATGAAGTAATTCTTCTTATCAATCGCCGGAAGGAACTTTCCGCTCTGACGCTTTTTCGAACCGCTCGCCGCCACTATGTCTTGGGACCAACTTTTGCGCATGTTCTCGGATATGAAGGCAAGATCAAGAGGGAGGAACTGACAGAGCACCCCGAGTATCTCCTGACAGATTCGATCGGCAAGCAGGGGATCGAGAAAAGTTATGAAAGTTTCCTCCGAGGGAAACATGGAGCGCAAAGGGTGGAAGTCGATGCGCTCGGCCAGGTGAAGAAGGCACTCGGTATTCTCCCTCCGGAGCCGGGAAGCGATCTCCGGCTCAACATTGATGCCGATCTCCAAGAGAAAACGGAGGCCGCTCTTTCTGGTTGGCTCGCGAGCCATAATTTGAAGCGGGCGGTAGCCATTGCTCTCGATCCTCGAGACGGGTCGGTCCTCTCTCTCGTCAGCCTTCCGAGTTACGACAATAATCTTTTCTCGAAAGGCATTTCCACGGTTGAGTACCGAGCTCTCGCAGACGATTCGTCCTTTCCGCTTTTTAACCGTGCTATTAGCGGCACCTATCCTCCGGGGTCAACCATCAAGCCTCTCCTTGCGACGGCCGCTCTCTCGGAGAATATCATCCGTCCCGAGACGCAGATTGAGAGTAAAGGCGGCATCAGTATCGGAAAATTTTTCTTTGGCGATTGGCGGGTCAATGGATTCACGGATATTCGAAGAGCCATTGCGGTTTCAAGCGATGTTTATTTCTACAGCATTGGGGGTGGGTACGGCGGAATCCCTGGCCTTGGGATGGAGCGGATGAAGAAGTATGAATCGCTTTTCGGCTGGGGCAAGAAAACAGAGATTGATCTCCCGGGAGAAGCGGAAGGCTTTCTTCCGGATCCAGCGTGGAAGAAAGAGCGCTTTGGCGAGCGTTGGTACATCGGAGATGATTATCATGCGGCCATCGGCCAAGGATTTATTACGACAACTCCTCTTCAAATCGTGAATGCCATATCAGCTATCGCCAATAGCGGCACGCTCTACGCGCCACGCCTCGTTGCCGAGGTCAAGAATATCAATGGAACGATTACTCCCAATCCGCCCAAGGTCCTCGAGAAAGAGATAGCCACGAGAGAGACCCTCCGAATTGTCCGCGAAGGCATGCGACAAACCGTGACAGAGGGGACGGCTCAGTCGCTCAAAGACATGCCCGTCGAAATTGCTGGAAAAACAGGGACGGCCCAATTCGGCAACGACGAGAAAACACATGGCTGGTTTGTCTCTTTTGCACCGTATGAAAATCCACGCATCGCCATGATTATTCTCGTCGAAGGCCAGGGCGAAGAGGGGTACAATGCCGTCCCAATTACCAAAGACATCCTCTCCTGGTATTTCTCTCGCCCAGAATAGGGCCTAGTAGAGCCTTTCCATCAAGTATTGACACGGAGCGAGAGGAGGCGTACCATTGGGTGCAATGTGTGTTATTTTCGGCAAACAAACAGACGATAAATCAGTAAGAGTCGATCATGCCAAAAATTTTTACAGAAGAGGGACTGAAAAAACTGCAAACCGAGTTGGAGGAACGCAAGGTTGCCATCCGACAGGAAATTGCCGAAGCCATCAAGGAGGCTAAGGAACAGGGTGACCTCTCGGAGAATGCCGAGTACAGTGAAGCCAAGCGGCGGCAGAACGAGAACGAGACTCGGATCGCTGAGCTTGAGGCAACCCTCAAAGAATCCATTGTCGCCGCTCCACACAAAAAATCTTCAACCGTTCAGATTGGTTCGACTCTTTCCGTCAAGGTTCAGGGGAAGGAAACGATCTTCGTCATCGTCGGTTCCAATGAGGTTGATCCTGCTCAGGGCAAGATCTCGAGCGAATCGCCCCTCGGCCGCCAGTTCATGGGCAAGTCCAAGGGTGATGTCGCTACCGTGGCGGCTCCCGCAGGTAATGTGAAATACGAGATTCTTTCAGTGAAGTAGAGAAGAGCCGCCCGCGGGCGGTTTTTTCTTGTATCCAAACCTTTTCTTTGCGAGGAGGCTGGAGGGTTGTTTTTGCTTCGAGAAAAGCCTACAATAGGGCCATATGCCCGGTAGTGAAATTTCGACTGGGTGATCCGAGACCTTTGAAAGCTGGGGAAAGTTATTGGTTGTCAACAAGACTCTTGGTAAGTATAAAAGAAAAGAGAATGTCTAAATTCTACTACCGGGTATGCGCGAAGACATATTGAAGACGCGGCTCGAAAAGAAAGAGCGCCTGGAGAAGGCGTTTTCAACTGCGTATCCCGAAAAAACCAAGCGAACCCATACGAGCGCCGAAGCCCTGCGTGATTTTGATGCACTTGTAAAGAGCGAGACGGTGGTTTCGCTTGCTGGCCGGGTGCGGTCGCTTCGCGTCATGGGCAAAATCGCCTTCGTTCACATCGAGGACGGCTCGGGGAAAATACAGGTTTTTCTTTCGATTGAAAAAGTCGGGGAAGAGGCTTTCAAAAATTTCAAGGAAAACATCGAGATCGGTGATTTCATTTCGGTAACAGGGACACTCTTTGTCACAAAAGCGGAAGAAAAAACTTTGTCCGCTACTGAGTGGCAAATTCTTGGGAAAGCCATTCTCCCAATTCCAACCGAGCATTTTGGTCTGGAGAACGAAGAGGAGCGTCTTCGCCGGCGCTATCTCGATCTCCTCGTCAATCCCGAAGTGAAGGAGCTTTTCGTGAAGAAGAACGCTTTTTGGCAAACCGTGCGCATCTTTCTCAGCGAGAAGAATTTTTTGGAAGTGCAAACTCCGGTCCTTGAGCATATCCCAGGGGGTGCTGAGGCAGAGCCTTTCGTGACGCATCACAATGCGTTGGATCAGGATTTCTACTTGCGTATCTCGCTGGAATTATCCCTCAAACGACTTCTCGTCGGCGGCTATGAGCGGGTTTTTGAAATCGGTCGTGTTTTCCGGAATGAAGGCATCGACCGGGAACATCTCCAGGAATTCGATCACATGGAATTCTATGCGGCGTACATGGATTTTGAGACCGGGTGTCGCCTGGTGGAGGGGCTTTACCGTGGGATTGCTCAGACAGTTGCGGGAGAAAGCATGGTAAGTGTGTATGCAG
Organism: Candidatus Moraniibacteriota bacterium; assembly: GCA_040006815.1. Lineage (GTDB taxonomy): Bacteria > Patescibacteriota > Minisyncoccia > Moranbacterales > UBA1568 > JBDTWF01. The sequence goes on from JBDTWF010000092.1 coordinate 16,577, forward strand.
GAGAAAAAATTGATTGGAAGAAGCCCTTTGCCCGCGTTGACTACTTTGAAGCCTTTCAGAAAGAAACCGGAATCGATCTTTCGGAAGAAGTGAGTGTGACTGATCTCCAGAAGAAAGCTGATGAACTCAAGATCAAATACGATCCCAAAGTGGGAAAGGGCCGTCTCATTGATCTTGTTTACAAGAAAACCGTTCGACCCAAGCTTGTCCAGCCGACACTGCTCGTCGGGCACCCGATTGAGGTCTCACCCCTCGCCAAGCTTGATCCGAAAAATCCGCGACGCACACTTCGGATGCAGCCCATCGCGGCGGGGAGTGAGCTCGGGAATGGCTTCTCCGAACTCAATGATCCGGTCGATCAACGCAAGCGTTTTGAGGAGCAAATGAAACTGCGGGAAGCGGGCGATAAGGAGGCTCAAATGCTGGATGAGGATTTCCTCGAAGCTCTCGAGTACGGTATGCCGCCGGCCTTCGGCTTCGGGATGAGTGAGCGGCTTTTTGCTATTCTCATGGATAGATCAATTCGAGAAACGGTCATCTTTCCTCCTTTGCGGGGGAAAGAAGGTCGGTAGACAAAGAAGAAAAAATTCGCTAAAGTCCTGGAGTACCGGGATGATTAGCTCAGTTGGTTAGAGCGCTGCATTCACATTGCAGAGGTCACTGGTTCGAATCCAGTATCATCCACAAGAACTCCACGCAGAAAGTATGCTCGACATCCAATTCATCAGAGACAATCAAGACAAGATTCGCGAAACGCTCAAGAACAAGAACATTGATCTCGATTTTGATCGTTTCCTTGCGGTGGATGAAGAGCGCAAAAAGATTCTTCAGGCGCATGAGGAACTCAAATCCTTGAAAAACGATTTGAATGATCTCATGGCTACCGCCAAGACGCCCGAAGAACGCGACCCCGTCATCTTGAAGGGGAAGGAGATCAAAGAAAAATTGGATGCGTTGGAACCGCAGTATACGGCCATCAAAGAAGAGTTTGACGCCCTCATGGCCAAAATGCCGACCATTCCATCAGGAGACACGCCGGTCGGGGAAAGCGATGCCGATAACAAGGTGGTGGGGGAGTTCGGAGAGAAGAAATCGTTTTCCTTCACGCCCAAGACGCATATTGAACTCGGGAAGTCTTTGGATCTTTTGGATCTCGAACGGGGAGCCAAAGTCGGTGGCTATCGCGGGTACTATCTCAAGAACGAAGGAGTGATGCTCGTCATGGGGCTTATGCTTTATGCGATGCAAAAAATGGTGGCCAGGGGATACACACCATTTATCCCCCCCACTCTCGTGAAAAGTTTCTCGCTTTTCGGCTCAGGCTATTTCAAGGGAACGAACTATGATGGCGGCGTGGATGAGATCTACAAAGTAGCGACTTCTGATCGCGAGGCTGATGGGAAAGAAAGCAAGGAAGAAAAATTTCTGGTGGGCACGGCTGAGCCTTCCCTTCTGGCTTACTATTCGGGAGAAGTTCTGGACGGAAAGAATCTCCCATTAAAACTAGCGGGCTTCAGCCAATGTTACCGTAGCGAAATTGGCTCGTATGGAAAAGACACCAAGGGAATGTATCGTGTGCATGAATTCATGAAAGTTGAGCAGGTAGTCTTGGCTCCCGCAGATGTCGAGGGGGCGAACGCGCTTCAGGAAGAAATGCTCTCGATTTCCGAAGAGATACATACCGAACTCGGCCTCCCGTATCGCAAACTTCAGATCAGCACGGGAGATATGGGAGTCGGGAAGTACCGGATGTTCGATCTTGAGGCCTGGATGCCAGGACTGGGGCGCTATGGAGAAACCGGATCAGCTTCCAACTTCCTTGACTGGCAATCAAGGCGCCTCAATGTGAAGTATGTCGACCCTGTGACCAGGGAAAAGAAATTTGTCTACATGCTCAACAATACAGCTCTCCCAAGCCCGCGCATCTTCATTGCTATCATAGAGAATTATCAACAAGAAGATGGGAGTATTGTCGTCCCGGAAGTTCTTCGGCCATTTGTCGGAAAAGATGTAATAAAACCAAAAGTTTAGAGAGAAGCATTGACCAAGCGCTTCGTTTTGGTACAATGCCAATGTTTTGTTTACCTCAAATTTGGGTGCGTAGCTCAGTCGGTAGAGCAGTGGCCTTTTAAGCCAACGGTCGAGGGTTCGATTCCCCCCGCACCCACCAAATTATTGAAATGAGCTTTTAAGCCAACGGTCGAGGGTGCCCGTCCGAAGGAGGGTGCTTCCCCCCGCACCCACCAAAGGAAAACCATCCCTTAAAACCCTCTTAAAAGAGGGTTTTTTGTCTTCCAGATTATGCTATACTGAAGCCAAAACATGACCTTTCTCTCTATGCGATTTTTGAACCTATTGACTCTTGCTGGAGGAGTCCTCGTCCTTTCGGGGTGTTCACTCTTGCCTCAAACGGCTCCTCCTCCAACCACGGACCAACCCCCGACGGTGTTTCAGACGAAACCTCTTCCTGGAAGCCTTTGGCGATCGAGTGACGGTGGGAAAACCTTTGAGCCCAAGGTAACGGTTGCCGAGACCACATCCAAGATCACATCGGCGGATGTTTTGTCGCTCTCTTTCCTTCCCCAAGTCTCCTCGGCGGAGGGACTTACCGAGACGGTCGCGCCAGTCTTTGTCGGGACGATTGCGAGCGGCATTTTCCGTTCTGAGAATGGTGGAGGAGAGTGGAGGCATCTTGATTTCCCGCCCAAGAAGATCTACAGCTTTACGGCGGACAAGCACGATCCACATCGCATGTTTGCAACAGGAGTGGTTGCCGAGAGAGGGAAGATCTATCGTTCCAAGGACGACGGAACGACTTGGGAAGAAGTCTATACCGAGCCGGGGGTGAATACGGTGATTGTTTCTCTGGCTGAGCACCCGGTGGATACCAATGTCCTTTTTGCCGGAACGAGTGCGGGGACCGTCGTCAAAAGTACGGACGGAGGGAATACCTGGAAAAATGTCGGCCAGCAGGTAGATGGACCGGTGACGGACATTTCGTTTGATGCCAAAAAGCCCTTCGTCACTTACCTCCTCGTTTTTAATACGAAGATGTACTACTCGGAAAATGGCGGAGAAAATTGGATTGACTGGGAAAAGGTAAAATTGGAAGAGCGCCAAAAGCGTCTAGCCAATGTCGGGAAGAACGGATCAAGCGACGATTCGACTGCTCTCCAGAAGCAATTGGAAGCTGAGGACAAACGCAAGTCTCCGCAGAACATGGTTTCTCTCACGCCCGATCCACTTATCTCTGGGACTCTCTATGCTGGGACGAACACGGGGCTTTTCCGGAGTACGGACTTTGGGAAATTCTGGGATGAAGTGAACATCATCGAGAGCGCCAAGAAGTTTCCTCTGCGGGCCATCGCGGTCAATCCAAAAAATTCGGAAGAGGTCGTCTTTACGGCCGGCCGGGCGTTCTACAAGTCCGCCAACCGAGGAGTAACCTGGTCAGTACTTGAGCTCGCCGTTGATCGCGATGTCTCGGTCATTGCTTATGATCCGGTCAATCCTTCGATTCTCTATCTCGGTCTCCGCAAGTATTAATTCATTTCCCGCACAAATTCTATGATCAAAGAACTCATCGATGGGGAGCGCGAGCGTTTCGATCAGGGCATTGTTCACTTCAATGAGGAAGCCGCCAAGCTTCGCACTGGCCGGGCCAATCCCTCTCTCGTTGAAAATCTTCTCGTGGAGTATTACGGGACGCAAACGCCCCTGAAACAGATGGCTGGAGTGAGCATTCCTGAGGCGCGGCAGATCCTCATTTCGCCCTGGGACAAGGGAAGTCTGACTCAGATCGAGGCAGCTATCCGGGAATCTGATCTTGGTCTCAATCCGATGAATGATGGAAGCGTCGTCCGGATTACCCTCCCCGCTCTCACCGAAGAGAGGCGCCGGGAGCTCGTCAAAAGCCTGAATCAGCGTGCCGAAGAAGCACGCATTGCCATCCGGAATGTCCGCGAGGATATCTGGAAGAAGATCCAAGAGCTGGAGCGCCAGGGGACGGTAAGCGAAGACGATAAGTTCCACGGGAAGGATGAGCTTCAGAAAACGATTGACGAATACAACAAAAAGATCGAGGATATTCGGGAGAAGAAAGAAGAGGAAGTAATGACCGTCTAAAAATAATCTGAAATTGGTACTCAGTAATCAGAAGGAAGCGACCTCACTTTGGAGCGTCGCCTGCTGCCTATCCGTTTCGACCTCACTATGTTGACTATTCTGATCTTTGTTCTCATCCTCGGGCTTCTCGTGTTTGTCCATGAGCTCGGGCATTTCATTACCGCGCGGAGGAACGGCATCAAGGCCGACGAATTCGGGTTTGGCTTTCCGCCCCGCCTGGTCGGATTTGTGAAGGAAGAAACCACGGGGAAATACAAGATCATCTGGGGGAATCAGCATGTCGAAAGCCCGCAAACGGTCTACTCGATCAACTGGATACCGCTCGGCGGCTTTGTTCGCATCAAGGGAGAGGATCCGACCGGTGAGGAGGCACATGATCCGGACAGTTTCGCAGGGAAAAGCGCCTGGGTCCGGCTCAAGGTATTGGGGGCCGGCGTGGTCATGAATTTTCTTTTGGCTTGGCTTCTCTTTTCGGTGGTCCTGACGATCGGCTTTCCTCAACAGGTGAGCCCGGCCGAGCGGAGCAAATTTTCGAAAACGGATGTCCAGATCCTTCAGGTAGTGAAAGGGAGTCCGGCTGAAACTATGGGACTCCAGCCCGGTGATCTCCTCTTGAAGCTCGACACCCAAGAGGTGGCCAATCTTGAAATGGTGAGCCAGTACATCAATGGGCATGCCGGAGAGAAGATCTCTCTTACTGTGACACGGGGAGGCACTATCAGTACCCTCTCGGGAGTCCCGAGAAAGAATCATCCGGAAGGCGAGGGACCTCTTGGGATTAGCTTTTCAGAAACGGCTGTGGTGAGCTATCCCTGGTATCTCGCTCTTTGGGAAGGATTACGCCATACCTATGGGTTCACCATTGAGATCCTCACAGTTTTTGGAACGATGATCGCGGGACTTTTCACGGGAACCAAGGCCCAGTTAGATGTGGCGGGCCCGGTCGGAATCATCTACCTCACCAAGCAGATGAGCGAGCTCGGTTTCGTCTACCTCATTCAGTTCGCGGCTGTGCTGTCGATCAATCTTGGGATCATCAACGCACTTCCCATCCCGGCACTGGATGGTGGGCGGATGCTCTTTGTCATCATCGAAAAGCTCAAGGGTTCTCCGGTGAGCCGGAAGGTGGAGGGATATATCCATCAGTTCGGATTCATCGCACTCCTCCTCCTTATGGTGATCGTGACCTTCCATGACCTGTGGCAATTCAATATTTGGGGGAAGATTCAGTCTCTCTTTTAGGGAATAACGGCGAGAGATCTTCAAGAAGCTCCGAGAAGGGGCTTTTTTGATTCCCTGAATACGCACTTGGCAACGCTCTTTTCATGGTTCCAAAAGTATCTATTTTATGGCTTATAAAAGCCATAAAATGTAAAATTCTTTTCCCATCAGATCCTCTCTCGTCTGGGGTTGACAAATTTTGGCTTTCTTGCTACTATATGTGGTCAATTCATTCAAGAGATAATCTATGCCTCTTTCCAGTCTTACCCTCTTTCTTCGGGGGAAAATCGGAACGCTCTTCCTCGCCGGACTCTTTTTCGGCGCTGCGAGCTTCTTTGTTCTGACCGTGACCGAGAAGCGTTTCCAGACCACGACTGATTTCATGGTGGTTCAGACCGGAACTCAGAATCAGGATTTCTATACGCTCTTCAAATCCTCCGAGTATCTTGGGAAGATCCTTTCCGAGTCGCTCTATAGCGAGCGCTTCATCGGCGCCGTCGTTGAGACGGGGAAGGTGAGCAAGGAATTCCTTCCCTTCGACAAGAAGGACCGTCTCGACACCTGGCGCAAAATGATTTCCGTTAAAAAGAACATCGAGCTCGGCATGCTCAGCGTCTCAGTGAAAAGCGATAGCGAGCGTGAAGCTGGCCGTATCATGGAGGCCGTCCAGAATGTCCTTATCGAGAAAAACGCTCTCTTCCGTGGGGGAGACGAAAAGAGCGTCGAGATTCGCATCCTCTCAGGACCAATCACCGAACGCAATCCGAACGCTTCTGAGATTGTCCTCGTGGTGGCTCTCGGCTTCCTCGTCGGAGTGCTCCTCACGGCAATTGTCTCGGTCCTCAAGAGTGGCCTCTTCCGTCCTCGCGCTTCACTCTCGATTCCAAGCGATCTGTATTCTCAAAATACCTAACTTGTGGCAGAGGCCCTGTCCGCCCACTGGCGGACGGGGCTTTCCCACCAGAGAGGGTTGAAAAAGTTAGTTAACAACCTATTTATCAACACAAACACATAGGAGTTCATCGTGCTTACTCTTCGTGGATTCGTGGCAATCGGGGCCGGTCTCGCCCTTGTCGGATGTGCAAACATCCAACAAAAGGCGGGATTTGATCCCCGCCACGATACCCAGGTAGCGAGCGCCAAGGCGGTGGCCCCCCAGGGTTTCGACCCAGAGGAGCTCACGGTCCAAGATGTCCGCGACCGGATCACGCTTGAAACCAATCCCGCGCAAGCGGATGGGTACATCGTGTATACGGTCAAGCTCGGCGGAACGGTTCCACTTTCTCTCGCAAGGGAGGTCTTGGATCCGCGTCAGCCGTACCCCAAGTTTTCCCTGGCCAACTTTGAGAGGAATGGCGATCACCTCAATATGACTCTCAAGTGCCGGGAAGGAAAACCGGAGTGCAGCGATGTGCGCGACCTCAAGATGGATCCGTCCATGCTTGAGGCCAGGAAATGGCGAGCGGCGCTTCGGGATGCAAAAACCCAGGAGCTCGTCGCCCTCTATCCGGCAGTGTATCGGAGGAAGGGGAATCAATTCAGAGTCCTCTTTCCGCCCGCGAGCGCTTCGGTGCTTGTCGGGAAAACACTGCATCTCTGGAGCGCCTACGGCGACTTCGTGATTCTCGTGGATGGAACGCTCGTTCCGCGCCCTGCGCGTGATGTGGCTAACCTCCCGCGGGAGTTTTACGTGGAGTTTCCGTCGGTCATCCGTTTCGACCAGCTGGTCACGATGGATCGCTCCAGTCCGGAAGGGAAGTTCTTCCTGGAGGCACTGGCCCAAGAATTTCCGTTGCCGGCGCCCTTCCAAAAAGGGAGCGTCGTGCATCTGGATTACTACTTGGGTGCAATGAAACTCACGCCCAAAACGAATGGCCTGGACTGTGTCATTAGTTCGGACATCCGTTTGGTGTTAAGCTCGGACCCTCTCGGGTCGGCGCTCTCACTCGTGTATGCGGCCGGAGAAAGCCTCCGCGTTGCTAGCATGCGTGATTGCGGGAGATAGAGAAAGGAAAACCATGAGACACAGTTACCACCGAAGAAGGTGGGCTGTCTCATGGATGGCCCACCTTTGCATCTGAATTTTTTCAAGAGAATTCATATCCCAAGGAGCCAATCATGCATGTGAAAGGAAACAAAGTACCGTCTGGATGGGGCGTCACTGCCCTCGTGACCTTGATGGTCACGGTGGTTGCGATTGTCTTCCTCCAGTCCATGCCGAAGGAACTTCCTTCGGTGATGAATAACTTTTCCGCGCCGGTGGCCCAGGAAGCCCCGAAGTCGGAAGCCGCTCTCCCCGCCAAGGCGGAGGTGGTAGAAGTGAATGTCACGGAAGCTTTCAGGGCTATCGTGGCAGAGGCGGAAGCAGTTTCCGTCGAAGTCAAAGTCATCCGGGGCGATTCGCTTTGGAAGCTCGTCGGCGAGCGGGCGTATCAAGTCTGCCGCGACAACAAGCTCCAGGATTGCAATCTGATCTACCCGGGTCAAAAGCTTCAGCTTCGTGTTCTGCCCCTCGCGCAAGCGAAGAGCGTCATGAAGCACCGCGAAGTCGGGACTCACAAGTCTCCCTCCGCGGCGAAGCGCGTCATGGGTGCCAAGCCGGCCGTCAAAAAGCTGGCGTCAGCCCCCACGGTCACCAAGACGCAAGTCTCGGGACCGATTCGCATCAAAGCATTGAATGTCGCACCGCTCCGTCCTGATTGGACGCCGGGACTGGTGACCCGCATCCTGTTGTCGCAAGGCTACACGGAAGCGGAAGCCCAGGAATTCCTGGTTCTCGAAAAGGCGGGGAATTGCGAGATCAGGGAATACCGCAAAGGCGATCCGATGTACTGGATGGCCGGCGCGAAGGGGAAGGTCACGGCGGGACCAGATGGTCTCGTCGCGGATTGGGAAGGCGTCCACTACGCTTGCGTGTACAGACTCGCAAGCGGAAAGGAGTTGGCCGTCTTCTACAAGTGTCGGAATTTAACAGGTGTCCCTCCGAGGATGCCTCCAATCGTAGCTGCTCCTCCGGAGCGTGAGGTGCCGGCGGCTCCCTTGAGTCCGCCGGACTCTCCGCCACCGGAGAGGAAACCACCTGCGATTGCGTCACCGCCACTTGTTCCTCCGCATCCCACCCCTCAATCGCTCGCGTGCGAGGAATGGTGGAATTACCATGGAAACGTGGGTACTCAGCTGTCGTTTGGCAGCGGAACCCGGAATACGTCCTTCTATGGCGATTCCGAAATCGGCGTCTGTCCATTTGCCTGGGAACGGGCAGATGGGACATACGACGAACTCGTCTACGCCGTCCGCATTCTGCATCAGGACGACGTTTTTCACGGCTGGAAAGGCCATGGGCAGGAATTCTTCCCCTTTGGCCTTGGATACCGGCGGAGCCACCCCGATAACACGGGCGAGCTCTATCGGTTGATGTGCGGCCGGAAGTCGAGCAAAGGGAGCGAAGGCAGTTACCGTCACGATGTTGATTGGGAAGTGTGCGGGTTTTTCTACACGCATTTCCAGGTTGACTCGGACGGCAACAACGAGCGTCAGTGTCGTTTGGGTCTCGTCGCTCCGCTCGGTGGTCCCTCGGGATCCGCCAGCGTGAATGGCGAGCCACAACCCCTTCCGAAGTTCAGTTTCCGCATCGAAGGGGGGTGCAAGTGGTATTTCGACAATGTCGACGAAGATTGGCGGCGTTTTGTCGAAGCGAACGCGGCGTGGGAAAAGCCGAACTTCCTCGGAGGTTCGGTGCGAGGCGGTGTTTGTAACCAACTCGACACGGTATGCGTTTTTGCGGGTGTCGGCGCGAGCCTGCTCTCTCCGGCCGGGGTATTCGTCCTCGTCGGGGTGGAGCTCAATACTCCGGGTGTCATCCGTTACACGCGTGACGGGATCATCTGGAAAGAGGCCGCCGCTGGTGCCGAAGTCAATGGTGTCAAGTTCACATTCCGCTAAGGGTTTACAAACTCCGCGGGGTGTGCTACAACAGCACCACGAGTAGAAGGTTCTTTCGTTGTACCTCTGGCGGGGCGGGGCTTTCACGAGCCTGTCCCCGCCACGCTTTTCTCAAACCCCTCAACAGAGGAGTCTTACCATGAAGAGCAAGTCGTCCTTTCCGTTGTACCTCCTGGGTCTCGTCACCATGGCTTTCGCCATCGGTGCCAACGCCCAAACCATCCGTCCGGTGACTTCGGTCAACGAGGCGGATAAGCCGAGTTGCATCATGACGCCGATGGCCGGCGACCAGGTCAGGGTCAAGATCGTCAAGACCGGCCTGGTCTACCGCCGTTCGCTTGGGCAAAAGCTTCCCCTCGACGCCGTCTTGTACGAAGGTACCGGCCGGCGTGGCGACGATGTGACCGCCTCCTGCAAGGACAACACCGCTCTCTGCGGTGCCGCGCAGTGGTTCGGTCGCGAGTCGCGCGGCGAGGAAAACCTGGGCAAGGCCTGGGTGGAAGACGCCGATATCGCGAAGCTCGGAGTGAAGTTCACCTACATTCCGGCGGAACAAGCCGTCGAAGGGGTGTTCCAACTCCAGCCGGGCCAGAAGAAGTTCGCCATGCACTTTTCGGGAGTAACCCTCGACAAGCAAATTGTCGCAGGGTATCAGCCGCAGCGTGGCACGGGTTGCACCGTCGAAAAGGACGGCCTCGGCAACCCGAACCTGACGCTCGTAAAGCAGTAAAACGGCCAACGGCCGTCACGGGCCCCACAGGGGAATATGCGCAAGCATGTTCTTCTCGTGGGGCCCTTTTCTTTTGCCTTTTTTATAGTTGACAAAAATTGACATTGCAGGTACTATGCAATGTCGTACTTTAAAGATACTAAAAACGGGAGCGGCGGGACGGGCGGAAAACGCTCTCCTCTCGCCGAAGAAGTTGGAAGTGTTTTGGGCGGGTGGAAGGCTTACTTTCACCCCAGCCTTCTTCCCATTTCTTCAACCTCAGATATGAGGTGCTTTCATGCAAAAGAAACTCAAGCAGTTGGGTGTTTGGTTGTTCGTGGCCATGACGCTTGTGGCTTTCGTTTCCACGGCGCAAGCAGTGGTGAAGGTCAAGGAGCGCGACAAGCCGATCGGCACCATCACGGCGCTCGGCGGGGTCGCGTACCAGATCGATGTCGAGAAAACCGGCGTCGTCGTCCGGCTCGATCTCGGTCAGCGCGTTCCGGTCGGTACTCTCGCGTGGCTCGGGACCGGTCGTCAGCCGCCAGTGGTGCGTACCTACTGCTCCGCCAATCCGGGCGTCTGCCAGAAGCCGTTCCATCTTTTCTGCGAAGCGGCAGGCGACGCAATTTGCCGGCAAGTGCAGGATGTTTCAATTTCCTGTCACAACGCGGCCAATCAGCCGTTCTGCTCGTCCCTCCGCTGGGTCCATCGGGAAGCCGATGGGGAAATGAATGGCGGCACCGTCTGGGCCGAAGATGAGGATGTCCTCAAGGTCCTTCGCGGCGAAGTGGTCGATCCCGACCTGGCGAAGAACATCCGCCAGTGCGAGTACAAGAACGACGCAAATTACCGCGTCACTTGCCGGGTCGAACTCCAGCCCAATCAGAAGCGCCATCAGTCGTGGTTCGGCGCCTATGACCCCAAAACCGGCCAGCTTTTCGCGGGCTATCAGCCGCAACGGGGCAAGGTCAAGGTGGATGACGATGGCCAGGGCAATCCCCATACGGTTATCGGCGACGGTCCGGCGCAACCGCGGATGGATCAGCCATCGACCAAGGAGATCGGTTTCGGGGGAACGCCCAAGACTGCTCCCGCGAAGTGACATGACTCCGTAGTGACGGGCCCCCGAGAAGCAATTTCTCTGGGGCCTTTTTCTTTTCTCTCAAATTCCGCTAGACTTTGATGTATGGAATCAAACAAATCTGAATACGCACTTATCACCGGGGCCAGTAGTGGCATCGGCTTGGCATTGGCCGAGCTTTTTGCAAAGGACGGCGCCCAGCTTTTTTTGGTGGCCCGCGAGGAAGAGAAACTTCGAGCGCTCAAAACTGAGTGGGAATTGAAATACAAGATTACCGTGAATTATGCCGCGGGGAATCTCACGGATGTGAGCTTCCGAACGGGCCTTCCCCAAAGAGTCCATCAGGCCGGAGGCACGATCTCTGTCCTCGTGAACTGTGCGGGCATTGGAAGAAAGGGGCCATTCGGTGAGACAGACTGGGGAATAGATGAAGCGACCATCCTTTTGAATAGCGTCACCCCGACGCATCTCATTGTCCTTTTCCTTTCCGATCTTCGAGAGAGGCAGGGAAGCGTTTTGAATGTCGCTTCCCTGGCGGCGGTTCTCCCGGGGCCGGGGATGGCGGTCTACTATGCTACTAAAGCCTACCTCTTCTCGCTCTCTGAGTCGCTCCAGATCGAACTCGGGAGACAGGGCGTGAGCGTCACCTGCCTTATCCCCGGGCCGACCGTCTCGGGCTTCCAGAAAGCCAATGGAATGAATACGCTTTCCTCCAAGCGCTTCCCGACTGCTCATCAAGTGGCATACTTCGGCTATCAGGCCCTCTGTAACAAAAAAGCCGTGGCTATCCACGGATTCCGCAATCAATTGATCTACCTTTTCTCGAAATTCTCCCCGCGTTTTGTAACGCGCTTTCTTCTGGATAGGGATCGGC
>JBDTWF010000093.1:0-2202 GCA_040006815.1 Candidatus Moraniibacteriota bacterium
CATATGCCCCAAACCCACTATCGGTAATACCCATCAACCATGATGTTTTGGCCATGGATGTATTCGGCACCCGTTCCGGAGAGAAAGGCCACGACGGAGGCGACTTCGTGTGGCTCCGCAAATCGCCCGAGGCCGATCTTGGCCATTTCCTTCTCGCGGTATGCCGTCGGAAGTGTCTTGTTCATGGCGGTATCTATCCAACCGGGAGCCACGCCGTTCACCCGAATGCCGAACGGGGCATACTCCTCGGACCAGCTTCGCATGTAGGGTACAAGCGCCGCCTTGGATCCATCGTAGGGCATGGAGATCGACGCGTAAGAGTTGATGCCGTTCGTAGAGGTAATAACGATCATCGAGCCCTTCACGCCCTTTGCCTTCATCCGTTCGAGGATTGCCCGAGTTGAGATAAAGGCACCAAAGACATTCACTTCGTAAACCCGGCGGTGACCCTCACTATCCTTCTCTACCGCGTTCAGCGTCTGGTCGAGGTGAGAAACATTCGGTGAAATGCCGATTGTGTCGACAGCCACCGTAATTTCCTGCCCCACAGCAGCTACTGCTTCCTCGAGAAAGCTCTTGAAAGCCCCTTCAGTCTCATCCGTGCGCTCGGTCAACTGAGCGATGTATACCTTCACGCCCTCCACCTCAATTTCTGCCTTGAGCGCTTCGGCTTTTTCTCGGTTCGAATTGTAGGTAAAGGTGACCGCGCTCGCGCCATTGGCAACGAGAGCTTTCACAATTTCCGAACCGATGCCGCCGGAACCACCCAAAACAAGGGCATGACCGACGACTTTGGGAATGTACTGATGCTTGTCCATACTGGTTTCTCCTTGGTTATGGTTCCGTTGAACCCCAATCTTGATTAAATATAATAGCTTATTTATGAGGTTTTGTCAATGGATCCTGAATCGCTCCTAATATACCCCCTGGGGGTATATTAGAACAGTCTTTTCTTGCCGTCAACTCCCCTCGTCAAGAGAGGTGCCAGCCGGCCAGGGAGAGCTTCTTCAAGGCCGCTCGGCGAGCTCGGAAATCCGGAATGGTCTTGGCGACGAGTTCCCAAAAAGCAGGGTCGTGATTGAGTTCCTGGAGATGGCAGAGCTCATGGACCAAGACATAGTCCGAGAGTTCCGGCGGCAAAGAAACGAGACGGTAATTGAAAGACAACCGCCCGGCGGATGAACAGCTCCCCCAGCGGCTCTTTTGGTTGCGGATGGAGACGCTGGTAAACACGAAGCCATACTGCTCGTTCCAATGCGCGAGGCGCCCGAAGACAAGGGCTCGGGCCGGTTCCTTGAGTCGGCGATATTCGTCGCTCGCCGAAGCTTCTCGTTCCTTTTTCACCTGTGGAGAAATACCCAGACGATGAAGCGTCCGCTCGATCCACTCGATCTGACGCGCGAGGAACCGCTCAACGAGCCAGAGCGGGGTCGAACGAGCTGTCGTCAGGGAGACTCCCCCGTCCGCCGAAATAGAGAGCGTCATACGCCGCATTCCCCGGCGCTTTCTGACCCGAACGGAGATATCCTTTTCTTTGAAATGCACATCGCGAGCCATAGGTTTTTGTGTCTCTTTTCTCCAGTGTACGCCTCTTTCGCGGCGAAATCGAGCCCTCATTGACAAATTTGATCTTTTCGTGTACTCTGTAACTACAAAGATGGTAGTGGTTCGAAAAGGAGTCGATTTTCTCATACATGCCTATCTCTGTTGTAAGTTGTAATCGATCACTTCGATGAACGGTACTATTAAGAAGCTCACACCGAAAGGCTTTGGTTTCATTGCCTCTGAGGGAATGGGGAAGGATTTGTTCTTCCACATGAACTCACTCGTTGGTGTCCAGTTTGAAGAGCTTCACGAAGGTGACGCAGTTTCGTTTGACACCGAGGAATCCCCAAAGGGTCCCGCCGCTGTCAATGTCCAGCGCGCCTAGCTTGTGCGAGAAAACCGCCCTTCGGGGCGGTTTTCGTTTTCCCAAAAAGCTCCTCTCGACCCCTCGCGGAATTCGTGCTATTCTAGCGTCGAAAGGCCTTCAGAACGGAGGGCGAAAATTGAAACCCACCTGGCGTTCAGGGAAAAAATGTAATTTTTTCCGTCAACATCTTTTTCTGGGATTCAGACCCATCCTCCCGCATTGAGGGTCTTTCTTATAAAGAAAAACCGTCTGGGTTTTTTCAACCCAGACAGGTGGCCTTGGTCGCCAAA
>JBDTWF010000094.1:0-3086 GCA_040006815.1 Candidatus Moraniibacteriota bacterium
CCTGAGAACAAGACTCCAAAGGTACATGGCTTTCTCCTTGCGTTGAAAAACTCGTCCCCACCCTATCTTAACCTCCCCTGTGAGTCAACCCCGTGCGAAAGCATCTGAATTCCTGACGGGGCCAAATGAACATTAGAATCCTTTGTGCGTCTTCAAAAACTCCTGCTCTTCAGGCGTGGAAGTCCGGCCGAGGATGGCATTGCGGTGTGGGTAGCGCCCGAAGCGATCAATGATTTCTTTGTGCCGCACTTCATAACTGTCACTTCCGGAGCTTCCTATTTTCTCGAAAAGCTTGATTGCTTTCTCGTGAATAGTTCGTGATTCGCTGTGCATGAAAGGCATGTAGAGAAACTGCCGTTCGACTTTGGAAAGTTTCTCATCATGTTTTCCCTGGACGGCTTCCTCTGCGAGGGCCAAAGCCAAAGAATCAAAGGCAAAAGCGTTCGGCGTTCCGCGAAACATATTCCGCGAGAACTGGTCAAGAACGATTACTTCAGCCAGTCTCCCCTTCGGCAGAACACGCCAATCCGTCGTTTCCCCTCTCGCGACGGCTCCGTGAGTCTCCAAGAAGTGCGAACGAATCAGCTCATCGAAAGACGAATCGCCTCCCCACCATTGTTGGGGTGAACATTCTTCAAACCAGAAGCGGATTACATCTTCCCAAGTCGTATTCATATCTCCAGTATATCAGCCAAAACTCCCCCGCGAGTCAAATAGACATCAGAAAATCCCTATTTCACTCATTGCCACGATCATGGGCATTAGTGAAACAGAAAGAATGAGGACGAAGATGGTGCGAGCGATAGTATGAAGCAAAGAAAAAGCCAGTCCATCGGAGAACTGGCGAGGTGCGGAGAGTGTTCGGGAGGGCATCAGGCGTGACCCAGGGCGGCGCATACTTCGAGTACATCACTCCTCCCGGCCACTAGTGCCCTCGGCGTGATTCCCAGGAACGCATTCAGGAGGTTCCCGATGAAGAGAGGGTTCTCTTCGATCATACCCAGGAAGATCTGAGCCCAGGGGTGGGGTCTGTAGTACCCCCGTTCCCAGCGTCGGTACGTGACATAGGGGATGTGGAAGCGCTGGGCAAATTCCCGCTGGGTCAAATGGAGCCTCTTCTTGCGGAGTAATTTCAAACGAGGACCGATGTTTTCGTGCATCATTTCTCCTCCTACCAATGATGAACCGTACCGGTTGGACCGCGCAAAACGACACATTGTGTTCTTTAAAAAACAAGAGTGTAGCTTACTCTGAAGTATCCCCAAGAGTCAAATGAAAACCCTAGCGGATATCAGCTGCTTTAGGCTTCAAAAAGTCAATTCGCAGAAGGATGAGTGGCTGTGCAATCAGGACCTCGATCTAAGTGACGCTGCTCCCAGTAGAGATATCCTTCTTCATGTTCGGATAAAACCTTCACTATTGTAGCCTCATTATAATCCCCCGGGTTTGGACCGCCTTTCACGGCCCTATAACTTGAAATTATAACCTTTGCTTTCCCGGACACATGACACACATTTCCCACTTTGTTCGATAGTGGAATCCCTGTCCTCCGCATAAACTTTGCCCCAGAATCAGAATCAAAACCGAATGACTTTCTCTCATCGAACGCCTTCCCATCGCTATATGTCCTGGCTTTTAAGCCAGGCAGAAGCTTTTCGTCAATTACATCAATAATAAAGTACCCATCGCCACTGCCGGATCTATCATACGTACCCGAGACTATTTGATAGCCTTCGTAATAGGAGTTACTTTCATCTTCTTTCACTTTTACGAACGGACGTAAAAGCCCTTCCTCTGCTGTATTTATTTGCTGCTCGGTCTTAGGTTCTGTTTCAGACGTTACCGGCTTCGAAAGAATCGTTTCTTGATAAGTTCGAGAATCAGATGAGATGACAGGAGCTGGCTGTATAGACACATTGAACTCTGGGCCCTTGCCTACTTGAATTGCGACGAGAAGAAATGCAAGAGAAATAAAAGCAAGACTAGCAAGTCCCAGTACTTTATAAGAGATTCCCATCATAGTATTTGTTTGTTCCACAATAACACATACCAGATCCAATCATCCAGTCAGGAAGATTGAGCTTTTCTGCTATCTCTAGATATGCATCATCCAAGTATCACTGCAGATAAGATCAAGAATATCTCGTTCAGTCATTAGAACTGGTATACCAGCTTCAGCCCTTCCCCGCGAATCAAATCCCAGTTACAAAAGAAGAATGAAACGGGATAAATGAAAAAAGAGTAATGGGAGAGGAAAGGAGGGGTTGGAAAGTTTTGAGAAAGTTTAGTTTGTCGCGGTAAATTGTATCTCTGAGACCGCATTCCCCTTCCAGGAATCTATGAAGAAGAGCCCTTGTTTTTGTTTCAATAACTTTTGTGTCCCAGTTTTCCGGTTCGCGAGATAGACGGCCCCCCTTTCAGCATCAGGCTCATTCACTGCCGCCGCATAGACAAATTGGCTCCCATCCAACGAAAATTTACCATCGCCTCCAACGGTATAGGGATCTTCAATGGGAAATTTTTGCATGACTTCGCCTTTCAGATTTATAATCTGCATTTCCTGGCTTTGTGAAATAGCAATCATTTGACCATCAGCGGAAATATCGTCAACAAAACCTTGCTGATAGCCCATGTGAAGTATCTCTGTGATCGTTCCTTCGCTAAGGTCGACTAAGAAAAAACCAGTGGGTCCTAAATAGTTTATATAGCCGCCAAGACCCAGGAACTGTAGTCCGATATAGACCCGGCACCCTCTGTGGGTGAAGATACTCCCTTCCACTTCTTCTTGGACGTCAATTTTTGCAACTTCCTTTCCGTCTCTTTTGAGTTGGACCTCTGTATCCAAACCAGTCCCTCGTACATTGTCTATGGAAAGCGTCCCAGCACAGTTCCCTGGTTGGGCCATGAATTGAGTGGTGATGGAAATGTTTTGAAGAGAGGGACTTGCAACAGGCGTGGCTTCGTTATTAATTTTTTCTGGTTCTGGAGCCATCTTTATTGGACGCGGCTGACGACTCTCAACTATTTGAGGGGATGGAACATTCTGGTATTCAACTACAAGAAACAATCCAAAAGCAAAAAATAAA
>JBDTWF010000095.1:0-10718 GCA_040006815.1 Candidatus Moraniibacteriota bacterium
GGCATGAGGGTTCGAGTCCCTCCCGACCCACAAGAGACACTGGAGAGTCCTTGCCCGGTCCATAGCTCAAAGAGCGAAGGCGGGCCACCCTCGGGCATAATTCAAGAAAAAATTGACTTTCTTACCGGAGAGAGGTAAGCTCGCGATATTGTTTTCGAGTGGCTGTTTAACATTTTCTGTGAGAGAGGGAACGATGTTCAAAGGAAAAATCGTTTTTGATTTTCATGGAGTGCTTGCCAACATGTGGGAGCTGAAAAATTGGTGGGCTCAGGCTTTGTACGGGGTGACCCTTCCGCCCGAATACTGTTTCAGCCGTCAGATTATCGGGGCCGGTGTTCTCACGCGAGAGCAGTACGAAGACTTACAATATCTTGTTTACTACAACCCTCAGACGAGAGAGCAGTTGCGGCCTACGCCGGGTGCCAGCGAGTTCCTCAAGCTTGCAAAGAGACACGGGTATGTGGCGCAAGAAGTGGTAACAAGTAGCCGAGACTGCCCGAACGGTCCGGCAGACCACGCGCGGGCCTCCCTTCAGGCGTGGTTTCCTGAGGATCCTTTGGTAGTCGCGAGTCCCAATCAAGGTCCCTATCAATCCAAGTACGAACGCGGCTCGGGGAAACCAAAGTCAACGGTGCTTGTCCCCGGAGAGCAAATCGTGTTCGAGGACGATCCCAAGAACATTCCTGATCTTCTCACCGTGCCGGGCGTGACCGTCTTTCTCCTTGATTGGCCGTACAATCGCAATGTCGATCTGCCGGAAGGGGCTATTCGGGTATACAGCTTCATGCATGCGCTCGGGTATCTCAGCGAGCGAGCGGCGGCGTGAGATGACAACAAGACCAGGGTTGGGAGTATTTCCCCGACCCTGTTTTTTTATGCCGTTTTTATTTTCTCTAAAATCTTGGGAATTTTTTTGAAATCCTCGATGAGGGTCACTCGCATACTGCCATTGTAGAGAGCAGCGGCGGGGTGATAAAGCGCAAAGAAAACACGCTCGCCCATGTCATCAAATTTTCGACGGAAAGCCTGACCATGCACTTCGGAGATCATTTTCCCAGGAATGAAATTTTCCATGGCGTGCCGACCGAGCGTGACGATGAGCTCCGGATCGATGATTTTCACCTGTTCGACGAGCCACTCACGACAAGCCTCTTTTTCCTCAGGCAAAGGATCGCGATTCTCTGGCGGACGATACTTCACTACATTGGTGATGAAAATATCTTCGCGGCGCATATGGATAGACGCGAGCATTTCCTCGAGGAATTTCCCGGCCGCTCCGACAAAAGGCTTCCCCTCCCGGTCCTCATTTTTTCCCGGCGCTTCTCCAACGAAGAGAACGCGCGCGTCCGGATGGCCATCCCCTGGTACAGCCTGCGTGGCGGTCTCACGGAGCGAACACTGGCACTCGAGTATCATCCTCGCATTGAGAAGATCAAGTTCTTTCTGTTTCTCCATAGTTTTTCTTAAACGACTTGCCAGCCACTTTCGGTTTCTTGGATTTTCCCCTTCACCTCAAAGCCTGAAGCGAGCTTGTGCCCTCCCCCGCCGAAGGTGTGGGCGATCGAGGAAACATCCACTCCCTGGTGCTCGGAGGCGCGGAGGCTTCCACGGACGGTTTCCTGATCGCGTTCTGAGAGGACGAGAGCGAAGCGAGCTTCGGGAACGGTCGAGAGGGTCGAGGCGACTTGGTAGATGTCATCCGGGGTAGCTTCACATTCGGTGATGTCTTGTTGGGTTACGGCGGTGACGAGCATGCCGCTGGTTGGGAGGAACTTGGCTTTTTCAAAGGCGATACCCCAGAGCTTCATGGCGGAGATATTCGGGTGACTGAAGAGAACGCTCGAGATTTTGGACAAGGGAGCGCCGAGCTTCATGAGGTGGGAGGCGATGTCCATCACCTGGGGTGAAACGCTCGAGTGCTGAAAGTTTCCCGTATCAAAAAGTATGCCAGTGAGGAGGGCAGTAGCGATGTCCTTGGTGATCTTGGCCTTGGCGTGGATGAGAAAAAGATAGACGATTTCCGAGCTTGAGGAGTATTTCGGATCGATCATGACGACATCGCCATCGAGCACGATGTCTGGATGATGATCAATGAGGACGACTACTTGATCCTCGCGGAGCTTCCCCCGAAATTCATGGAAACCGCGGTCAACACTGTCGGTTGCAATGACGGCATCGTACGCATCGAGATCGATTTGATCGGGATGGAGAAATTCACCCGAAAGGAGTGGCTTCAAGTTTTCCGGAAAGGGATCGTAACAGGCGATGTCGGTTTGCTTTCCCCTCTCCTTGAGATAAAGCTCAAGCGCTCGGTTGGCTCCGACGGTATCTGGGTCCGGACGCTTGTGAGCGACGAGGAGAATACGCTCAGCCTCCGCAATGATGAATTCGAGGGTCTTAAATTCTTTTCCAAAGTAGCGCATACAGGTGGATAAGCAGTGGACAAGTCATTCTTTATGGCTTTCCTCTGCTATTTTCTTGAGAAGTTTTTCGACGACATCCGCCTCTCTTTCTGTCGTGTTGAGAAGAAAAGAGAGAGCTGGTTTTATCTTCATGACGAGCTTTTTATGGAGAGCCCGCTGGAGATGCTTTCGTTCATGGGAGAGAGTCGCCAGCGCATACTCGGTTTCCATCTCTGGGAAAACGCTTACGGATATCCGAGTATACCGGAGGTCGCGTGTGGTGTCAACGCTGGTGATCGTGATGAAAACGCCAGCCTTGAGGGAGATTTCGCGCTCAAAGAGAAGACTCAGCTCTTGGCCAATCAGTTCATTGATTTTTTTGATGCGATCGCTCATGGTATACAGGTCTTCTTAACGAGGAAGGATGGATGAATGTTTATTGTGCCCCGACCAGGAATCGAACCCAGATCTTTCCCTTAGGACGGGACTGCTCTATCCATTGAGCTACCGAGGCAAAGAGCCACTCCCCTCTACAGAATGGAGAGCGTCTCGTGGATAACTACTGTATAACCCCCTCTTTATCCCCACTATCCCCGAAAGAAGGGTGTGAGGCAAGTTTGCGTAAGAGTGGACCGTACCGGACTCGAACCGGTCACCTCATCCATGCCATGGATGCGCTCTACCAGATGAGCTAACGGCCCGGATTTATATCCCGGAGGGCAAACCGGCTCGGACACCCTTCATAAAAAAAGAGAGAACCTCTTTTGAGAAAAGATGTCGAAAGTACTTCCTTATCATACAGACAAAGTATATTTCGTCAACAAAAGGGCTTGTTTACAAGTATCTTGGAAAGCAAAAGTCTTCTATAATGACGAGAATTATGTGGAAAGCCCTCAAAAAAATTATAGAGGTTAGACCGGATCTCCTCTTTTTCTATGTTTTTCTTTGGATGTTTCCTTTCTCCTGGCGGAAGGTTCTCAGCGCTTCTCCCCCGCTTGGTTTTACTGGTTTTAACGAGTATACGGACATGAGTCTCTATATCGGGGATATCTTTCTTGCTCTCGCGGTTCTTTTATATATATTAGAACATAGAAAATATATAATGTCAATATATAGAGAGCGTGTGTTCCACGTGGAACACAGCCTCTTCCTTTTGCTTCCATCCCTACTGGTAATTTTGGCTTTTCTCAGCATTTTTTGGTCAAGTCAGAAATCGATCGCTTTCTATTCCAGCCTGAAGCTCTCTGAAATGGTGGCTTTGTATTACTATATTTTGCTGAATATTGTTCCACGTGGAACAAACAAACAAAGTTCCACGTGGAACTTTGTTTCTGGTAGTCTTTGGATAATTGTCGTATCAGGAATTTTTCAATCTGGGATAGTCTTTTTCCAGTTCATTTTTCAGTCTTCTCTCGCGATACATTTCCTTGGAGAAAGTATAATATCCCCATATTTACCAGGGATAGCAAAAATCATTGTTTTTTCTGATCCGTACATTCGAGCCTATGGGACTTTTCCTCATCCAAATGTTTTAGGGGGATTCCTCGTATTTTCTCTTTTTAGCCTAGTGTATCTCTATAGGGAAAAAATGTTCCACGTGGAACAAAAAATATTTTATCCCTTTTTATTTATCTTATTTATTGGAATAACACTCACTTTTTCAAAGAGCGCCTTTATTAGTTTTATCATTAGCCTTTCCATTCTTTGGTATCGAAAAAATAAGGATTCAGAAACTGTTCCACGTGGAACAGTAAGAGACCGTTTTAGAAATATGTTCCACGTGGAACAGCTTCTTTTCCTTTGTGCTATTGCTATTTTGCTTTTAATAAGCCTTTTACAGAATGAACGGAATCTCTGGCAATCCGTGAATGAGCGTCTTTCTCTCTTGCCTTTTACGCTCGAATATATTGCTTGGCACCCATTCTTGGGTAACGGTGTGGGACAATTTGTCTACAATATTTCTCTTGACGGAAACTTTCTTCCTTGGCAGTTTCAACCGATACATAACATTTATCTTCTCTTGATCTATGAGTTGGGGCTATTTGGTCTTTCTCTTTTAGGTATATTTCTCTTCTTTCTATTACACATTGTTCCACGTGGAACATGGGCGAACTATTCATTCACTCTTGTTATAAGCCTTCTCGTTATTGGTTTTATGGATCACTACCTCTGGGACATTCAGACAGGACAAATCATGCTGTGGACAGCCCTGGCCTTTCTTAGTAGTTCGAAGATATTGACAAAATAGTATATATATTGTATAGTATAATATTTTATTTTGGCCCTTAAAAAAGAATCTTTGTGGAGGTGGTGTAGAAAGAGCGTGAGAAAGAAATGACGATACGGAAGAGGAATGAAGGTGACGAGAGAAGCCGCCTTCTTCTTTTATAAAAAAACAGAATAAAAAAATATTTTCTTGAAATTTATTATGGTATAATAATGCCATTATGAGGACACTATTCCAGTCTCTCGGAAAAAAAATCTGGAATGCGAGTTTCTTTTTGTTTCTTGCGCTCTTTGTCATGTCTTACGGATACTATGTGACCGCAACCGAAGAGGGGAGTGATAAAAATTTCTTTCAGGATACGGATCAAGATGGCCTTTCGAACGATGAGGAAAAAGCCTATGGGACTGATCCAACAGTCAGTGACACGGATGGTGACGGATACTCCGATGGTGTCGAGGTGGAGAGTGGTTATAATCCACTCATCGCCGCACCAGGGGATCGTATCGTTACTCCAATAATTGCCGAAAAAACGAGTGAGGTAAGTTCGAATACAGACAACAATATTACGTTGAAAACATCCCAGGCATTGGCAGGAATTGTGAAAGGTGTTACTTCCGGAGAAAATTCGGAGCAGGGAGTCAAGGCCGAAGCAGTGGATTCGGCTTTGCAAGATGCCCTTTCTGCTTCATCGACCGACATAGTACTGCCACAAGTGGATGTAGAGCAGATAAAAATAAAGAAGAGCCCGAAAAATTTGAAGGGAGAGAAGAAAGATGAACGCGAGCGTAAAGATGTTTTGGAATATCTGACGCTCATGATGTATCTCTTGGTCAATAACTCTCCCGTGTCGATTACGAGTGTAGGCGATGCACAAAAGGCAGTCGAGAAAATCAGCACTGACTCTATGAATGCATTGACCGCAGGAAATTATGCCTATCTTGATAATTTGGAAAAGCAGGGGAATAAGTTTTACGAGCAAACGAAAGACATCGAAGTGCCGGAGTCGATGCTGGATACGCATGTGAAGGCTCTTCAACTCTCTCTCTATGCAACCACTCTCAAGGCAGAACTGAAATCCTCTCAAGGAGATCCGTTGGGGCAGGTGTCTACCTTTGGAAAAGTTCAAGCTTTTCTTTCAGAAATACAGGCCTTCGGAACTGAGGTGCAAGCAAAGATAGCAAAGTACGGTATTCAAGACTTACCCCTTGGTCTCTAGAGGCTTATGCAAAAACAAAAAAACAATTTAATCCGAAGAAGAACCAAGGGAGTATTGATCTGTACGCTCTCTCTCGTTCTTTTTATGAGTGTACCGCGGCCGGCACAAGCTCTCTGGAGTGGATTTGAAGAAGAAGCATACAAGCAAAAGCTTGAAATCTATTACGATATTATCCAGGGAGTCATTCTCAACCAATTGAAGATGCAGGCCGTCAAACTTTTGGATAGTTCCGTGGAGCAATTGATAGGCGGGGTCAATGGAAGCGGGCTCTTGTTCATCAGTGACTGGCGGCAGTATCTCGTGGATGTGCCCATTCAGCAGAACGCCTTGTACATGAATGATTTCCTGAGTCAGACGACGCGCGGGAAATGCTCGAGCTTGAATTTTCAGAGTGTTGCGAGTAATAAGCTCAATAGTAACTACTTTACCTATCTCTGCAATCAGGCGCAGATGACGCTCTATCCGGGCGCTCCGGTGGTCAATATCGACGAGTACTCGGCCGACCCGTTACGGTCGCTTCGGGAAGGGAATTGGAGAATATTCAAC
Source organism: Candidatus Moraniibacteriota bacterium (assembly GCA_040006815.1). GTDB lineage: Bacteria > Patescibacteriota > Minisyncoccia > Moranbacterales > UBA1568 > JBDTWF01. The sequence continues at coordinate 6,392 of JBDTWF010000095.1, forward strand.
GCAACGATGGCCAATCCCATGAACAACCCATTTGGTTATGCGCTCATGGCCCAGCAAGTACAACAGCAGGATCTCGAAGCTCGCCAGCGAGCGGCCATGGCGGAAGGTATTGCCGGCCAAGGCTACAAGGGAGTGAAGGTGGGAGGAATCACCGTGACACCCGGAAGAACCGTGGCTGATGTGGTAGCGAATGTGAAGACGCTTGGGAATAATCTTTTGGTGAATGCCCAGAATCCGGCGGAGTTTATTTCGGGACTCGTTACTTCGGTGGCCAATCGGGCGGTCAATCAGCTTCTCCAGCGGGGATTTGATCAAGCGAGAGCGGTCATCGAGCGTGAAACCTCGCGTATTAATCAGCAGGTCTTGAAGACGAGCTCTCAGGTTAATCAGGTCCTTGGTCCCGCTTCGCAGTATCTGAATGCTGTCAATCAGCAGGTGGGGAATGTTAATTCTATTCGGACCACTTCACCGGGTGGAGGAGCTCCTCAAACAAAAGGCTGTGCAGGTACAGCGAGTGGTTACGGTGGTTGTTAAGCCCAGAATCAACTTTCAAAAAATCACCGCTTTCATGCGGTGATTTTTCTTTGGTGGGCTTGCCCAGATTCGAACTGGGGACCTCTACAATGTCAATGTAGCGCTCTAACCAACTGAGCTACAAGCCCGAAAACTTTCAGGAAAAGATATTTTTAAGCGATCGTCTCGGAAACGCTTTCCTGCGCAGATACTTTTTCCGCCCTTTGTTTCTTGCTTCGCGTTGCGGCGATGCTGTGGAAAAACAAGAGACGAAGCGCTTCGACAAAGACGCCGCTCATTCCTGAGACGAGAAAAATAAGAAACGGAGTGGTAAAACCTTCTCTTTTAAAAAACATAGCACTGGTGATAATAGCCGAATCAAGTGTAAAAGTAAAGATGAAAGAGAGACCGAGAATGAGGGTGCCGAAGAGAAGGCTTTGGGTGAGATTTTTTCGAAAAAGGCCATAGCCAAGCTCGAGAGCAATAAGCGGACGGACGCCTCCGAGAATACCGTAGAGGAGGGAGTACTCTTTGAGAAAGTAAAAAAGAACGGCCCCTACAAGGAAGAGAAGAGAGGAGAGCTGGAAGATCGTCGGAAGGGCACTCGGGTTATAGAGGAGCGCGAAATAGGTCGGGAGGAAAACGATTCCAAAGAGGAGGGCGGAAACAAGGAAAGAGAATGTTTCAAAGAAAAAACCGAGAAGAGAGGCTCGCCGCAGGCGCGAAGAAAGAGGAGCGAGACTTTTCTTCTCTTCGGTGAAAGCGAGAAGCGTCTCTTCGAGGATAACAAACAGTGGTCCGCGGAGGGCCGCTTTCACGAGAGCAAAACCGAGTGAGGTGAGACTGAGTATGAAGAGTGTACTCTGATGCTCTTTTACCCATGAGAAGAGTATGCTTACTTCTTCGGAAGCTTCGGGAAGAACAACATCGACATTCCGGAGAACGAAATAACTCAGCGTCGCAATCACTCCCAAGAGAATGGTGAACAAAAAATGAGCGCGCCGCTTCACGCTGAGGCGGGCCGCTTCGATGAGAAGGGTAGAGAAGGGAACGGGATCGGACATAGAAGTTACGCGGGGTTTATTCCGGCGATGGGAGGAGTGGGCGGAAGTGTGATGCCCACGATGACCTCAAACTCATCTTTTTCAATAGTTTCTTTTTCAAGAAGAGTATGGGCGAGTTTATCGAGGACGATGCGCTTTTCACCGAGAATCTTCGTGGCGCGTCCAAACGCTTCATCGATAAGCCGAGCCACTTCGCCATCAATGGCCTTGGCGGTTTCTTCGGAATAGTTGCGTTCCTCATGCATTTCGCGGCCGAGGAAGACGAGCTCTTCTTTTTTGCCAAAAGTCCGTGCGCCGAGAGCGCTCATGCCATAGCGGGTCACCATGTTGCGGGCCATCTGTGTTGCTCGCTCGAGATCGTTCGAAGGTCCAGTGGTGATGTCGCCGAAGATCAGTTTTTCACTCGCGTAGCCCCCGAGGAGGACGGCTAATTCATCGAGGAAGTAGTGGTAGGAGTGAAGGCTCTTGTCCTCGGAAGGGACAGCCAGGGTGTAACCACCAGCGTGTCCGCGCGAGATGATAGAGACCTTGTGGACGGGATCGGCGTTCTTGAGGCTGGCTCCGACGAGAGCGTGGCCACCCTCATGGTAGGCGATGATCTTCTTCTCTCCTTCATTGATAGCACGGCTCCGGCGTTCTGGTCCGAGAATGACTTTTTCGATTGATTCGGCCAATTCTTGCTGACCGATGTCTTTTCTGTTTCTTCGCGTCGCGAGAATAGCACCTTCGTTGACGAGGTTTGCGAGATCGGCTCCCGAGAAACCAGGCGTGCGCTCCGCCAGACGGCGGACATTCACATCCGGAGCGAGAGGCTTATTCTTTGTGTGGATCTTCAGGATGAGTTCGCGTTCATTGATGTCCGGGAGATCCATGGTAACGCGTCGGTCAAAGCGGCCGGGACGAAGGAGGGCTGGATCAAGGACATCGGGACGGTTCGTTGAGGCGATGACAATGACGCTCTGATTGGTCTCAAATCCGTCCATTTCAACAAGGATTTGATTGAGCGTCTGTTCGCGTTCATCGTGCCCGCCTCCGAGGCCGGCTCCGCGATGCCGACCGACGGCGTCGATCTCATCAATAAAAACGATCGAAGGAGCGTTTTTCTTGGCTTGTTTGAAAAGATCCCGAACGCGCGAAGCACCGACTCCGACGAACATTTCGACGAATTCCGAACCACTGATGTTAAAGAAGGGAACCCCAGCTTCACCGGCAACCGCCTTGGCCATCAGGGTTTTCCCGGTTCCGGGAGGCCCAAGGAGGAGGACGCCTTTGGGGATTTTGGCTCCCATAGCGAGGAATTTCTTGGGCTGCTTCAGGAATTCCACGATTTCCATGAGTTCTTGCTTGGCTTCGCTTGCACCGGCCACATCTTTGAAGGTGGTGCGCTTTTTCTTATCCTTGGGGTCGATGACACGGGCTCGGCTCATGCCAAAGGAAAGGGCCTGGGCATTGCCGCGCTGAGCTTGGCGCATCATGAACCAGATGAAGAGCGAGATAAGGAGAAAGGGAAGGAGAAAGGGAAGGAGCGTCGCGAGCCAAAAGGTAAAGCCGGAATTTTCCTTGACGGTGACAGAGACATCTTTGAGTTTATCCTTGTCGATGCCGTAATTGGCAAGTGTTTCAATAAGGGAAGCCTCGGCTTCCTTGGAAGCTTTTTCCTTGTCTCCGTTTGTGAGGAGTATCTCCAAGTCGTTTCCTCGCACGGTGATCTCTTTCACTTCGCCACTATTGATCTGGCTGACGAGCTGGGAGAGAGCGATAGCCGTCGGCTTTTTGGTCGGTGACTGATAGAGGATCATGATTCCCGTGATGAGGAGGAAGAGGAAGAGCACGGTCCCAATATTTTTCAGCAGTTTATCCATAAAATTGTTTAATGAGGAGAGAATTCTCAGTTATTATTTTTTTCTTCCGAGCTTCTGGCCACCCTTTTTCGGAGGTTTTCCGGGGAGGTGGTTTTCTAAAGTAATCTCCACTCTATCAGAAAAGACCTCCATTTTCAAGTCTCGATTCTCGAGGCGGGGGCGCTTCCCTTTGTCGCTCACGATAGCCTTTCCACACTCCCGAAGGAAGCTTTCTCGGGGAGAATGACCGAGGAGGGAGCGAATAATGTGAGAGAGGAGCGTGAGTCCGGATTGCTTCGGAAGAACGAGAAACGCTTCTCGATCAAAAACATACCAACGGTGACTTTTCTTCTCGAGGAGAAAAGGAAGAGGGCTGGTTTTTCCCTGGGTGATGAGACGAGCCGTCCTAGCGAGAGTGGCCACGATGTTGGGATTGAATTCCTTGGCGAGAAAAGGAAGGAGGGTGTGGCGGATGCGATTCCTGGTAAAGGCCGGGCTCTCGTTGCTGTTGTCAGTGCGAAAAGGAATGGCTTCAGCTTTGAGAAAACCAATAATGTCATCGCGCGAGAAAGAAAGAATGGGACGGACAAGACCTTTTTTCTTTTCCATGAAAGGTGTGAGACCGGTTTTCCCCGAGCCGCGGAGAAGATTCAAGAGGAATGTCTCAGCGAGGTCGTTTTCTGTGTGGGCCGTCACGATTACATCGAGTTTTTTCTCCCGTCGAAGTTTTTCAAAAAAAGAATAGCGAATGTCGCGGAGGGTGGCTTCGATATTGGACGCCGGTTTTTCGGTGGAACGAAGAAGCGAAAAGGGGAGGCCGAGGGCATGCGCCGTTTCTTTCACGAGCTTGGCATCAGCTGTCGAATCCTTTCCACGCCTTGACGTACGTGTCCTGCATCAGGTCTTCGG
>JBDTWF010000096.1:0-10872 GCA_040006815.1 Candidatus Moraniibacteriota bacterium
CTTCGTCGGCAAGCGTGAGGTACAAAACGCACGCGAACGGTTCGAGGGAATGAAACAGAAATGCAATCGACTCTCCCTCTCAATACTATCGGAGAAGCTCTGGTGCTGGTCCGATCATTTTCTCGCGCATTGAATGTGGCACCAGCAAGAGTTGTTCCCTCAACAAAATCATCACAACTATTGCAAACCCGAGAGGAAACACATGACAACGCTTATCAAGTGCAATACCTGTGACGGTTTCGCATGGAAGAGACTCGCTCTCTGGATCGTGAGCTTCGGCACACTTTTTTTCCTGGCTTGGTTCTGGTTCGGCCAGGGGATGTGGAAGAGCTACTCCCTGAGTCTCAAAGAGAACCTGTCCATGACGGTGCTCGTCAAGGACAAGACCGTCATCATCCTGCATCATCGGATGACGGACAAGAAGACGAATGCCGACGATCATGCCCGGGCTTTCGATGCCCTGACCCAGCTCCAGGCAGTCGGGTATCGGGGGATAGACGCGGCAGAACGGTTGGATGTCCCGAGCAAGACCCAGTGCGAAGTCTCTCAGCCTTCGGAACGAGGGATCTTCGTCCAGTGTTACGACTTCGAATCGAAGAGGGCTCCCTTCGGAGCGTTCGTCTCGAAGTCGGGCGATTACAAGGTGATCGCCGAGGAGCTGCTCGACTGTCTCGCAGAGCGTCGCTCGCTCCTCGGACTCAAGAATTCTCTCTAGAGGAGAACAAAGAAAAACCTCGATGCGCAAGCATCAATTGCCGGAGAAGACGCCACGCGTCCTCCGGTTTTTTATTACTCGGAAAGCCTGATTCGCGCGTCCAGGATGCGGAAAGCCGGAGCGTTTGGGAAAGCGAGAAGGGGATTGATGTCGAGCTCAACGACTTCGGGAAAATCGGTAGCGAATTCGGCAAGTCGGGCGATGTATTCTTTTAATTTCTCTCTGTCTATGCCGGCTTTCCCGCGGGCTCCGGTGAGAAGCTCGGCCGCCTGGATCTCCTCGAGCATCTCATCGATATCGGAGCTTGAGAGAGGCACGAAGCGCATGGAAACATCATGAAGAATTTCTACGGTAATCCCGCCCAAGCCGAAGACGAGCAGGGTTCCGAGGCCGGGTTCTTTCTTGAGGCCCAGGAGGATCTCGATGCCACCCGGCTGGGCCATTTCCACGACGAGGGCGCCATCGATGTGTGCTTCCGGAGCTTTCTCCTTGATGTTTCCGAGCATGTGTTCATAGGCGTGGGCCGCTTCTTCAGGGTGGACATCGAGGATGACGCCACCCACATCGGACTTGTGGATGATGTCCGGAGAGACGATTTTGAGGGCGATTGGTTTTCCGATCTTTCTTGCGAGAGCGAGGGCTTCCTCGGGAGAGCGGGCGAGGTGGCTTTCGAGAAAGGGGAAGCCATACTGCTGGAGTACTTCGCTCGCTCCAACTTCGCCTATTTGAAGCGTCTTTTCAGTCCGCGCTTTTTCAAAAAGCTCCTTTACCTTTTCTTTCTTGATGTCTTTGAAAGTGAACATTTCTTTCGGATCTTCCATTCTTTTCCACTCGGCTACTTGAGCCAGCCTTCCGAGAGCTCGGGCTCCTGCTTCGGGGAAGCCAAGGACGGCGATATCCGCGTGATTCAGAACTTTCACGCCCGGAGCGACGAGATCGTGACCCGCAAAGACAGCCACGAGAGGAAGCTCGGGCTTTACTTTACGGACATGGACGATCGCTTTGGCCGTTTTTCCCGGTTCGGTCATGGTCTGGGGCGTGAGGACGACGAGGAGGAGATCGACATTCTTGTCGGCGGCCACTACCGAAAGAGCGTGCGCATAGCGATCTCCGAGGGCATCGCCGAGAACATCCACGGGATTATGGACATTGGCGGCCGGTGGAAGAAATGTTTGGAGGGTTGTGATGGTTTTTTCAGAGAAAGTCGCCAATTCGAGACCGCTTGATACGGCAGCGTCAGTGGCGAGGACGCCAAGGCCCCCAGCATTGGTGACGATGGCGATCTTCTTTCCCTGGGGGAGAGGGTTTTTGCTAAAAACCGTGAGGAGATCCAAGAGCTCTTCGAAACTTTCGGCCTGCAGCATCCGAGCCTGGCGGAACAAGGCTCGATAGGCGGCGGCGCTTCCGGCGAGAGCGCCGGTATGCGAGCTCGAAGCGGCCGTCCCAGCTTCTGTCTGTCCTGATTTCAAGACGATAACCGGCTTAGGTTTCTTGCCTCTGAGGAGTTGCCTTCCGGTCTGGATGAAGTGGGGCGCATCCGTGAGGCCTTCCGTATACATACCGATGACGGTTGTGGCCGGGTCCTCATGAAAGTGCTTGAGGAGTTCGCGTTCGCCGATGACTACCTTATTCCCGATCGAAACGAAGGCTGAAAAGCCGAGATATTCTTTGGCATGGTCGAGGAGGGCACTCATGAGAGCGCCGCTTTGCGAAAAAAAGGCGATCGGACCGGCTTTGGGCGAAGCTGAGGCAAAGGAAGCGTTGAGGAAGAGTCGGGGAGCGATAAAGCCGAGGCAGTTTGGCCCGAGGAGCGTCATGGAGTATTCCTTCGCGATTTCCTGGATTTCTTTTTCAAGAGCTTGTCCATCAGGTCCCGTTTCCTTGAAGCCAGCGGAAATGATGATAGCTGAGCGAATCATTTTTTCTCCCGCTTCCCAGAGGACTTGGGGGACGATCTTGGCCGGGACGACGACGATGGCGAGGTCGATGCTTCCGGAGATGTCAGCGACACTTGCATAGCAACGCACCCCGTAGAGCGTTTCGGCTTTCGGGTTGACGGGATAGACTTTTCCGGCGAAGTCGCTCTTGAGGAGATTCTTGGCGATGTCATTTCCGACGCTTCCCTTGGTCGTGGAGGCGCCAATAACGGCGATGCTTTTGGGCGCAAAAAGACTGTGAAGCGACATAAAAAAATGTGTGTCAGTATTTGTTTTTTGAGCGTCAGGGAACACGGATAATTCCTACGCCTTTTTTGAGCGAGGAATGATTTCATTGTAGCCGACTCCCTGCCTCTTGACAAAAATCCGACAATTTGTTATTGTACGGCGTTAATTTGTGAGTAACCGAGTTTACCTATGAACCAGAGCTTTACCTCATCCACTCGCGGATTTCTCTTGGGAAGTGCCCTCTTCCTCTCTATTTTGGCGCCTGTTTTTGCCTTCGGTGGTTCCGACAAGATCTATGTCAATGACGATGGAAAAGGCAAAGAAGAGGGTACCTATGACCATCCATATCACACTATTTCCAAGGCCCTAAAGAAGGCCAAGGAGGGTTCGACGGTCTATGTGACCAAGGGCCGCTACAAGGAGAACATCACTCTCCCCAAGGGGGTGCGCCTGATTGGCGAGAAGGATCGTGAAAAAGTCGTCATCAAAGCCGATAACGAAAATCAGCCGACGGTGACCATGAAGCACGACAGCGAGCTCATCAACATCACCGTGGATGGCGGGCGCCACGGCGTTCGCATCCAAGAGAATGCCAAGGCCAAAGTCTACAAGTCTGTCATTCGCGACAGCTCACGGGACGGCATTCACATCGATTCTGGTTCACGCGACAAAAAGCGTATGGTGACCATTGAAGATACCATCATCAAGAACAACCGTATGGCGGGCATCTTCTCCGAGAAGCGCAATATCGTCGTCAAGAACAACAACATCATGAATAACGGCGATGGTATCGACTTTACTGCTGGCATCAAGGCCTGGTTTGAAGGCAATCGTATCCACGATAACCAGGGAAGTGGGGCCAAGTTCGTGCTCGATGGCTCGTCTCTCTGGAGTAAGAAAAATACTTTCCGTGATAACAAGCGTGAAGGTGTTGAGGTGAACGCTTATGGCGAATCTGGAAACATCGGCTTGAAGAAGGCTCAGATCATCAATAACGGCCGTTATGGCATCGCCCGCGTCGCTCGGACGCCTCAGGGAGGGAAGACTTTTGGAGGAATGGTTCTCGATCAGGTCCAGGTGGAAAAGAACCATCTTGGCCAGACTTCACCCGTCTTGCGGGCCTGGTAATTTTCTTCTCCATTTCTACCCGAAAAACCCGCTTGCTGAGCGGGTTTTTCATTGGCCCATCCGGTTGACAAAAAATGATTTTTTTGCTATTATAAGCAGTCAATTTTTGGGCACGCATTTCCTATGAAAATCGCCTTTATTGGAGGGAAATCCCTTCCCGCTCGCGAAGACGCTGGCGCGGAGAAGGATATGGAGCGCTTGGCGCTTGCACTCGTGGCCCTCGGTCACGAAGTTTCGGCGTACACCGGACGCGATGGCGCGACGCATGCTGAGTGGTGCGGCGTGAAAATCGTTCGTCTGCCCATGCATATCTCCGGAAAGCCTTCAGTTTTTACCGCTTCCTTCTTGGCGACCATCCACAGTCTCTTCGTTCCGTACGACATCATCCATTATCACTCGGTCATCCCGAGCGCGTGGATCGGCTTGGCCCGTTTCTTCTCTCGGTTGCCCAAGGTGGTAGCGACGCTCCATGGAGACAGCTACCGCGGAAGTGAGCGGGGAATGCTGGCTCGTCTCATCGGATATCTTCTTGAAAAAAATATGGTAGAGAAGGCTGACCGCGTGATCGTCCCGACACTTCGTCTCAGGGAGCGCCTGGAGAAGAATTTCCATCGCGAGGTGAGCGTTCTTCCGGATGGCGTCGAATCGAAGCGCTTCCGTTCCGGCGTGCTTCCATACGAACTTCGTTCCAAGCGCTACATCGTGACTGAAGCGGTGCTTCAGAAAGAAAGCGACACGCATTACCTCATCCGCGCCTTCCTTGAACTCGAAGACACGGGAAAGCTTCCAAACGCCTTCAAGCTAGTCGTCATCCTTCCGAGTCTTACCCGGAATAGCTATCTCAAGTATCTCGAAGCCCTGGTCGCCAATCGCGAAAGTGTGGTTGTCGTAGCGAAGCTTTCTCCCAAAGAAAAAGAATTTCTCACAGCCGAGGCCCTTCTCTCGGTGAAAACTGGTTCCCGTCATGAAGAGCTGAATACTCTTCTCGACGAACTCTCGCTCGGAACCCTCCTCGTTCTCCCGCGCCCGACCGTTCTACCCGAGGAATCGCACATTCTCACTTACCCGGCTCAGAACATAGTGGCCCTGAAGAAGGTGCTCGCGCTCTACATCAATCGTCCTGAAAAAGTGGCGGCTCGAGCGCTCATGCTCCAGGCCTGGCTTGAAGACGAGCATAGCCTCCGGGCGACTGCTGAGCATCTCGTTTCGCTCTATAGAGAGACTGAGCATGCCAAGGTTCCCAAGAAAAATTTTGTTTTCCACTCCGATCATGTTGCGTAAAATTTTCTCAACTTATTTTCTGGCGACTTTCCTGGCCGTGACTTTCGCGGCTGGTTTGGTGTGGCTCGATTCTTTCCGCGGATACGAAGCCGAGACGACGGTCCTTATCCTTGAGAAAGGAGAGCGTTCCAGAGCGGCTCTGACGCTCTCAGAACTGGCCCGCAACCTCAGCTTTTACGATGCGGTTCTCTCGCGGAACGATCTTCTTGATGATCCCTTCGCCGGGCAGGCTCCGGACAAACGCAAGGCCGGTTGGCACACACTCATGCGATTGACTCCGGCCAATGAGAGCGGAGTGGTCGTTCTCACGGCCTGGGCGGACAATCAGGAACAGGCGCGTCTCCTCTCTCGCGAAACGGTAGCGACGCTTTTTGAGACAGCTACTCGGTTTTACAATGTGAAGACAGACATTGAGCTTCGCATCGTGGATGGTCCGCTCATTCATTCTGGCCTTCGCGGAACGGGCCTCTTTGTCTTTGTCAGTCTTCTCTCCGGTTTCGCCGTCACTCTCGTTTTTTTCCTTGTCCTCACTTCTCTCGATCGGGCCTTTCCAGGGAAACGCAAGGCAGGCGTTTTCTCAGAGGAGCGGGGCTTCCACATCACGCCGGAAACCTTTCGACCGACCCCGCCGGCTGTGTGGATGTCTGAGATGTCTGAAGAGAGCCGCGCAGAAAAAGAGAATATCCCGTTTCGTGAAAGTGAAGTTTTTTCCGTCCCAAGCGAGGCGCCTGATGGAGTACTCTCACGGGGCATGGCCAAAGCCGAAGCGCCGGCCAATCTCCCCATCATGGCCCTCGAAGAAGAAAGCGTCACACCTTTGCAGGGAGCCATGGCGCGCCTGATGAAAGAGGATGTCGACGCGACCGCTCGGGCGCAGGCGGTGGAACCGATCTTTGGTGATGCCGGCCGAGCTCCCATGACCCATGAGCCGACGCAGGAAGAATTCAAACGCCGTTTGAACGACCTCCTCTCGGGTAAAATGTAAACCTATGCAACGCTCACCGCGTTTCTGGATTTTGTTCGTCATCGTATCAGTGCTCTTTTTGAGCGCCTGGTATTTCTATTGGGAAACCCGGAACGGAAACTTTGCCGGTCTTTCGGGACTTTCCAGGATGCTCCCGGTTTCACAGGAGATGAAGGGAGATCTCTCGACGGTGGTGAAGCTGGCTGATTCGGTCATGAATACGGATGGTGAAGAAAAAGTCTTTCTCATTCTTTTTCAGAACAACCTCGAGCTTCGTCCTGGCGGAGGCTTCATTGGCTCCTTTGGTGTCTTGAAAATCCGCGATGGCAAGGTGACTGATTTCCAGACGCATCACTCGGGAGTCTTTGACGGGCGCATCCCCGATACGGTAGTGCCGCCATACCCGATGACTGAGACGGTCTTCGTCCACTCCTGGAAACTGCGCGATTCCAATTTCTCTCCGCACTGGCCGACCAACGCGGAAAAGGCCGTCATGTTTTACGAGATGGGGCAGGGCGGGGAAAAGTTCGATGGCGTTATTGGTATCACGACGAATGTCCTCACCTCATTCCTCAAGGTGACGGGGCCGGTCGCGGTACCGGGATTTCCCGGAGAATATAACTCTGAGAACGCTATCATCGATCTCGAGTATCAGGTGGAGCGCGGGTACCTGGAGCAGGGAATCACACTCGGCGAACGCAAAGCCTTCCTCAAGCCTCTCGGTGAAGCAGTCATGGCCAAGGCCAAAGAGCTCAGCCTCTCCGAAAAACTCAAGCTTTTCCAAGTGGTCTTGGAGGACTTGCACCGGAAGGACATCCAGATCCAATTTAATGATCCGGCTCTCCAGGAGATCGTCCGTCGATCAGGCTGGTCAGGGGAAGTCGACACAGAGTGGAAGGGAGACGCCCTCATGCTCGTCGATGCCAACCTTAATGGCTTGAAGAGCGATTATTACATCCGTCGAGACCTCAGTTATACAGTGGACCTCTCGACTCCCAAGCCAACAGCCACTGCGACCATTCACTATGTCCATACGGGGAAGACGCGGGATTTCATGACGGGCGACTATCAAACCTATGCCCGTGTCTATGTGCCCGAAGGCGCCTGGCTCGACTCCGTGGAGGGTGGTATCCGTCCGCCGGCCTTCGGTATGGAAGCGGGACGGAAATTCTTTGGGGTCATTGCCCAGGTAAAGCTCGGGAGCGAGAACACAGTGTCCTTTCACTACACCTTGCCGGAAACGATTGACCGAATGAATTACGATCTCAAAATCGAGAAACAGCCAGGTGTCAATGACATGCCGGTACATATTACGATCGTCCAAAAAGACGGCACGAAGAAGGCGTACGACACGGTCTTGAATCGAACTTTTGTTCTTAGTGAAGCCGAGTAATTCTCGGCAGTAGAAAGGAGGAGAGGCATGGCCCATCTCTTCCTTCCCACTGCCTGGAACCAGTGCCGCGCGCTCAAAACCCTACGAGCGCGCGTTTTTTTATGTGTGATATCATGAAATACGGCATTTGGCCTATTTTGAATATGCGCTTTGATATCATTTCTATTTTTCCGGAGGCTTTCTTGAGCTATTTCGATGTTTCCATCCTGAAGCGGGCCAGGGAGGACGGCAAGATCGAGATCGAAGCGCATAATCTCCGCGACTGGGCTCATGACAAGCATCGGACCACCGATGATACGCCCTATGGTGGGGGAGCCGGGATGGTCATGAAGGTGGAACCGATCGCCGAGTGCCTGGAAACTCTTCAACAGAAATTCCCTGAGAAAAAAACCCGCACCATCCTCTTCTCCGCCAAGGGCCGGCGCTTTACCCAGAAAGACGCGCGTCGGTTTCTTGCGTACGATCGGCTCATCCTCATTGCGGGCCGCTACGAAGGGGTGGACGAACGGGTGGCGGAGCACCTGGTCGACGAGGAGCTCTCGATCGGCGATTTCGTCCTCACGGGCGGGGAGCTCCCGGCCATGGTGGTCGTGGACAGCGTGGCCCGGCTCATCCCGGGAGTTCTGGGGAATAGTGAGAGTGCTCTCGACGAATCCTTTTCAGACGACGCGACGCTCGAGTATCCGCAGTACACGAAGCCAGAAGAATTCCGGGGGTGGCGCGTTCCTGAAGTCTTGGTTTCGGGTCATCACGCCGAGATCGAGAAGTGGCGCCGCCAAAACCAAAAGACAAACACAACAGAAACCGATGACCTCGTCCCCGCATAAAAAACATTTCAAGCTTTTTTCTGGCGGCAAGAGTGATTCTCTCTTGAAGATCGCGCTCTTCATGCTTATCGGCATCGGGCTTATCATGATTGCCTCAGCCGGCGTCTCCTATGGGAATGTACGCTTTGGTGATCCATATTACTTTTTCAAACAACAGCTCGTTGGCCTCCTGGTCGGTTTCGGTTTTCTCTTCTTCACCGAACGGGTGTATTACGGTACCTGGAAGAAATTCGTCATGCCGATCTTCATCCTCGCCCTTGTCCTCCTCATCCTCGTTTTCATTCCGGGAGTCGGTACGACAGTCTATGGGGCCGCTCGCTGGATCGAGCTCGGACCCGTCTCTTTCCAGCCGTCGGAAGTGATGAAGCTCGCCATCATTCTTTACCTGGCCGCCTGGCTTTCTGGAAAAGGAGAGGCCAAAGCGCGCGATTTTTATGAGGGCTTTGTCCCCTTTCTCTTCATTCTGGCCCTGGTCGGCTTCCTCGTCATCAAGCAACCCGACACGGGAACCCTCGGGCTCATCTTTCTCATCTCACTTTCTATTTTTTTCACTTCGGGAGCGAGCCTCAAGCATGTTTTTGGTCTAGTTTTGGGGGCCTTTGCCTTTCTCGCGATTCTCGTGAAGCTTGCACCGTACCGTATGCAGCGCTTCCTCGTCTTCCTCAACCCTGAGCATGACCCACTCGGCTCTGGCTACCAGGTTTCTCAAGCCCTCCTTGCTATCGGATCGGGTGGGCTCTATGGCGTGGGGCTCGGCCACAGCCGGCAGAAATTCAACTATCTTCCCGAACCGGTGACGGATTCGATCTTTGCCGTGCTTTCCGAAGAAACTGGCCTCATCGGAGCGAGCCTTGTCATCCTTCTCTTCCTCTTCTTTGCGTGGAGAGGACTGCGGATCGCGCGTCGGGCGCCGGATGCATTTGGGAGGCTCCTCGCCGTCGGAATCGTCGCCTGGGTGGTGGGCCAAGCCTTCATCAATGTCGCGGCCATTAGCGGCCTCATTCCTCTCACGGGGATTCCCTTGCCCTTTATCAGTTTCGGAGGGACATCGCTCGCGGTCCTGATGGCGGCGGTTGGCATTCTTCTCAATATTTCTCGACACTCTAGACAGAGCGGGTAGAAGGCGAGAGAATTGAGATGGAAGCCCCTGGAGGAGGAAGAGGTGGAGTTATTTTTTCTTCCTTCCTGATTTATTATTTGAAGCCTATGTCGCGTCGCATTGTACTAACCGGAGGGCTCTCAGGAGGCCATACTTTTCCCTTGATCGCTGTCTCGCGAGCGCTTCGGGAAGTTTCGGCTGGGCAGAGTACAATCGAATTTCTCTTTATCGGTTCCAAGGGTCCCTTTGAAACGGAAGCCTTTCTTCAGGAGGGCATCCCCGTGAAATTCATCTGGATGGCCAAGTGGCGCCGATATTTTTCCCTCCTGAATTATCTGGATGTTTTCAAATTTCCCGTGGCCGTGATTCAAGCCCTCTGGCATCTCCTCGTCTCCATGCCGGATGCCGTTTTTGCCAAGGGCGGAGCCGCTTCGGTGCCGGTTGTCATTGCCGCTTGGATCTATCGCATCCCCGTGATGCTTCATGACTCGGATGCCGTGGCTGGCCGGGCCAATCGACTCATGGCTCGTTTTGCAACGCGCATTTCGATCGCCTATGATTATGCTCGTCAGTATTTTCCTGCGGAAAAAGTGGCTCTCACCGGAAACCCGGTTCGGCAGGAACTCTTGGCGGGGGATGGCGAGCGAGCCAGGGTCAAGCATGCCCTCCGAAACGATGAGCCGGTGATTTTGGTCGTCGGCGGGAGTCAGGGAGCGCGCGTTTTGAATAATGCGGTCGTGCGTATTCTTCCAGAGCTCTTAGCCAAGCATTTCCAGGTCCTCCATGTCACGGGCGAGAAGAATTTCGATGAGACGGTGGCCCGAGCGGGGGAACCCGGCGCGCGAACACCGACGCCAGCGTCACTAGAGAGACGCCATGACCTCTTCGGGGATGTCGAAGTTCGCGTAGACGTTCTGGACGTCGTCGAGTTCCTCGAGCGCTTCGATGAGCTTCAGCACCTGGCGGGCTTCCCCGCCATCGACCGGGATGGTGGTCTGGGGCATCATCGTGAGATCGGCCGAGTAGACCTGGACGCCGGCTCCTTCGAGCGCACCCTGCACCTGCTTGAACACACCGGGCTCCGTAACGATGTCCCATGAGCTTTCCGAATCACTGAGATCTTCGGCCCCCGCCTCGAGCGCGAGTTCCAAGAGCTGATCCTCTCCCGGCGCGACAGCTTTCTCGACGACGATGATTCCCTTGCGCGAGAACATCCACGCGACGCTCCCCTGTTCGCCGAGGTTCCCGTTGTTGCGGCTGAACGCGTGCTTGATCTCCTGGCCGGTCCGGTTGCGGTTGT
>JBDTWF010000097.1:0-3233 GCA_040006815.1 Candidatus Moraniibacteriota bacterium
GATGAAGGGGACACCGACTTCGACTCGATGGAAATGACCGAGCACCGCAAAAACACCCACCGTGATGAGAATATCGTGCATGAGAGCGATGACCGCCCCGATGCCGTATTCCCAAGAATTGATCGGGTAAGAGACGCGCCGGAAGGCCCAGGCAATGTAGAGAGCGATACCGATGATTGAGAGGAGGGTTCCGGAAAAAGCGTGCTGTTTGATCTGATTGGAAACCGAACCGCCGATAAAGTCGGTGCGGAGGAGCTGGATATTCGGATCGATCTTTTTCAGTTTTTCCAAAACGCCATCGTTCGCCTTTTCATTGGAGGCAAGATAGCGGAGAAGCATGCCGTAATTTTCCGTCGGCTGAATGGTCAGGCTCTGGAGGCTGAGAGGCTTCAATTCCTCCTCGACAAGAGACGGGATCGGATAGAGCTCAGAGGCAAAACGGACCTCCATAAGCGTTCCTCCCTTGAAATCGATCCCCAAGCGCAGTCCCCAGAGAACGATAAGGACGACGCTCGCAAGCGTGATAATTCCTGAGAACCAGTAAGCGTATTTTCTTTGTTGGATGATTTGCATAGGGCTAAGTACGAGGGAGATGGCTGACATCCTTGGGTGAAGAGAGAAGCCAAGGTCGCTTTTCGGCCCACTCACCGACGAGAAAGTCCACGCTGATACGGACAAGGACAACAGCCGTAAAGAGAGAGAGCAAAACACCGAGGGCCAAGATGATGGCAAAGCCCTTCACAAATCCCGTCCCAAAACCGATGAGAACGAGCGTCGTGATGAGCGTGGAGAAGTGACCATCTCTAATAGAGGGCCAAGCCCGGCGGAAACCTTCCTGGAGGGCCTTAAAGACATTCTTGCCGTAGGCGAGTTCCTCGCGCGTCCGCTCAAAGATAAGCACATTGGCATCCACGGCGATACCGATAGAGAGCACGAAGCCTGAGATGCCTGAGAGGGTAAGCGTAATGGGGAAAGCGGTAAAGCCTGAGAGCTTGAAGAGAGTGACGAGCATGGCGGTATAGAGAAGGAGGGCCAGGACAGCCACGATTCCTAAGAAACGATAGAAAAAGATCATAAAAATTGAGACGGCAATGAGACCAATGACTCCGGCACGGATGCTCTCTCGAAGAGCACTTTGGCCAAGTGAGGCGTCGACGCTCTGCTGGGAAACGAGCGTGATCGGGACCGGAAGGGCGCCCTCATTGAAACGCTTCACGAGAGCATTTGCCTCAGCCAAGGTAAAGTTTCCCGTGATGACCGCTTGGCCATCAAGAATCTCCGTTTGCACCGTCGGCTGGCTGATGATCTGGCCGTCCAGAAAGATAGCTACCGGCTTTCCCACATTCCGTTTGGTAATGTCAGCAAAAAACTTAGCCCCCTCGGAATCAAATTTCAGTCCAATCTGCGGCGCCCCCACACCCTGGGAACGGTAGTCCACAAAAGCGTCAGAAAGATTTTTCCCAGAAAGCCCCGTTGTTTTGAATTTGAGCTGAGGAATGTCGTCAAGTGAATACTTCGGGAAAAGGATATGTGCCACATTCACTTCACGATTGTCGCCTTCGCCTCGTTCATCGAGTTTCTTGATGATGTGCCAGCCAAAGACCGTTTCAACAAGTTTGGGATAGACTTCTCCTTTTTTGAAGTCGGCCGAAAACGCCACATCGTCAAACTCTTTGAGATATTTTCCCTGCTTGCTAAAACCGAGTTCTCCACCCTGATCTTTCGATCCTGGGTCCTGGCTCCATGTCTTGGCTGTCTCAGAAAAATCAGAGCCTTTCGTTACATTCTCCAAAATATGTTGAGCATTTACTTGTGATTCAACATTGGCGTCATCAATCTTCTTCTGAGCCTCTGGACCGGCCAGCTCCCGAAATTCAAGGAACGGAGTTTCTTTGATCATGCTTTTGGCCTGTTCGATGTCTTTCACGCCCGGAAGCTCCACAATGATGTGGTGCTCGGTTCCAGATTGGGAAAGCTGAACGAGGGGCTCTCCGACGCCAAAGGCATTGACGCGGCGCTCGATGACCGCAACGGCCGCGTTCAAAGCGTCCGCAGATTTAGCAGCCGGGACATCTGTGGTGTCAGCTAAATATTCCAGATGGATGCCGCCCTGAAGATCGAGGCCAAGATTGATTTTGGCTCGCTCAAGAAAATGCTCGGCGGAGGGCCAAAAGAAAAGCGCCTTGGGGGAGGCGATGAGTCCACAAACAAGACCCAGGAAGAGAACGCCTACAAACTGGAGGCGGATTTTTTGATACGGTCGCATAGAGTGGAGTATAGGCGAATCACCAAAAGAGAGCAAGACTAAGCCTTTTTTGGACAAAAATCTATCTGCGGCCCATGCGTTCCTCGAGGCGCTTCAAAAGACGGTTAATCTGCGGAGCTAATTTTTTCTCGTAGAGCGCATAGCTTGCAACGGTCGAAAGTTTTCCCTCCGAGAGAAGATAGGTACTGTCCACATCCATGCGCTCAAGGAATGTCCGGTCATGCGTGACGAGAAGAAGCGTGCCCGGATAACTGGCCAGCGCTTCTTCGAGAGCCTCGATGGCTTCGAGATCGAGATGATTGGTCGGCTCGTCGAGAACCAGCACCGTGCTTCCCTTTTGAACGAGCGTCGCAAGAATGAAACGGACGCGCTCTCCAGGACTGAGGTCGCCGATCTTGGTGTCGGCGAATTCCGGCGTGAATTGAAATTGGGCGAGGAGGAGCAGGACATCGCTTCGCTCAAAAACCTTGAGTTCCTTGGCAAAGTATTGGATGGGCGTCTGCTTGCGCGAAATGTTTTCGTGTTCCTGCATGAGATCGCCGAAAATAATTCCTTTGGCCAGCGTGATCTTCCCGGAAAGTGGCGGGAGGATGCCGGTCAGTGTTTTGAGGAGCGTGGACTTGCCGGCCCCGTTCATCCCGAGAAGCGCCACTCGTTCCGTAAAGGGAAGCTCCAGAGTAATAGCCTTGGTCTTGAAACCATCAGGATAGCCAAGAACCACCCGTGACAAGCGAACCACTGGCTTGCCGGCAAACTTCGCGAGGAGGAGTTCAAAAGCAAGCGGCAGGCGCTCAAAGGGCTTGGCCACCGTGTCGAGGCGTGTCAGGCGCTTTTCCAGCGAGCGAGCCATGGCGCCCTGCTTTTGGGCGGAGCGATTGATGCGGTACCCACGGCCCATCTTGTCATTATCCCGAGGCTTCTTGGCCTTGCCAATGACGACCCATTCGCGCTTTTGGGCGGCCGAGGT
>JBDTWF010000098.1:0-13065 GCA_040006815.1 Candidatus Moraniibacteriota bacterium
CTCTTTGCGGGGCTCACTCTCTTTCTCGCTGACGCTCTTACTTTCTCGCGGGGTGGCTATCTTGGTTTTTTGATGGCGGGGACAGCCTTTCTCGTTTTTAGTTGGCTGAATCTTAAGGAGAAGCTCCAGAAAAGTATTTTGATAATGGGAAGCGTCTTTATTGCCCTTTTTCTTTTTTTCGGCCAGCCTATCACTACACGCTTTGTTTCAAGTTTTACCCTCGAAGACTCTTCAAGTTCTGAGCGTCTCGTTCTTTGGGAAACGGCTTTCGAGAATATCCAAAAACGCCCATTTTTTGGGGCTGGCCTTGGAAACTATATCCTTGTCGTCAACCCGATTGCTAAGTATCGCCTCCCCTACTATGCTCATAATCTCTATCTCGACATCGCCACCGAGCTCGGCCTCAGCGGCCTTTTCTTTTTCATTCTCCTCATCGGCGTAAGTTATTCTTATATTCTCAAGAATGTGAGAATGAATCATGTGGACTTTGTCGCTCTCGGGACTTTATCAGCCCTTACTCTTTATCTCACCCACTCCCTCTTCGAAACCGCCCTTTATTCCGTCCATATCCTCCCACTCCTTCTCTTTATTCTCGTTCTCGGATACCGTAAGAGGAAAGAGTATGAAACTCAATCTTAATTTAAAGGCGCTCTTTCTGGGACTGGTCTTTTTCTTGTTTCCTGTAGCGCATTTCAAGGCAACCTTGTTTGGCTTCCCCTTATATCTTTCGGAAATCCCTTTGCTCATCGCAACCGGGATGATTTTGTGGGAGCTGTATAGAGAAAAATTTGATTGGAGAGAGTTCCTTCGTCCCAAGCGAACTTTCTTCATAGGGGCTGGCCTTTTTCTTCTCGGAGCAGTTCTCTCATATACTCTGAATCCAGAGACGCTCACGGGTCTCGGTATACTCAAGAGCTTTTTCTTTCTTCCGGCTCTCCTCGCCCTCCTTTTGATGCTCACTATAAGAAACGAGGAAGGAATGAGAAAGATTCTGTGGCTCTGGCTCTCAGGACTCGCTCTTATGGCTTGGTGGAGCCTCATTCTCGCTATGAGAGGAGAATTCACCTACGACGGGCGTCTCGCGGGAATCTATGAGTCCCCGAATTATTTAGCCATGCTCTTGGCCCCAGGGCTCGCCCTCTCGCTCTATTTTTTTCTGACTGCGCCAAGGAGGAATGTGAAGGGGGGAAGCATTTTTTTCTTCCTCATTCTCGCTATTGATCTTTTTCTCACGCGCTCGTATGGAGCTTTGTTGAGCACCTTTGTTTCTCTCCCGGTTTTTCTCTGGTTTGTCCGAAAAGACATGGGAGCCACTTTGAAAAAATTCCTCCTTGCTCTTTGCTTCGCCTTCATCACTCTTTGTTTACTGATCTATCCAACGCAAAAGTTTCAAAGCCTGTGGCATGGCGATGAGCGCTCATCACTGGTATCGCGAGCGATGATATGGAAGGCCGCTTTCAAGATAGGATCGGACAATGCTTTCATCGGAATCGGACCGGGAAATTTTCAGGAAAAATATCTCGAATATCAGAAATACTTTCCGCCGTACCTTGAGTGGGCGGTGCCAGAGCCGCACAACCTCTCTCTTGCGTTCTGGCTTCAGACAGGACTTATCGGCCTGAGCGGATTTTTCATCGTCCTATATTCAATTCTTCGAGCCGGCTATCGCCGCTGGAAAGAAAACAACCTTTCTCCTGAGGAAAGATTGCTCGGCTCACTTTTGTTTTCACTCCTCCTTTTTTATCTTCTTTACGGTCTCATTGATACGCCGTACTTCAAGAACGATCTGGCGCTTGCTTTTTGGGGGACGCTCGGCCTTCTCCTCTCATGGAGCCTGCCAGTGAGAATTCCTAAAAACTGATGCGATAGAGCCTGCTACTCACGCGATCGGTGAAGAAAAGAGTGGATTCGTCGCTCGAGAGAAAGAGATCGGTGGCGTCGACGCCCTCCTTCAATTCGTCCAGCGGAATGAGGCGCGCCTTCTTCCCGGTCGTCACATCCATTTTCCAGAAAGTATCTTTGGTGTAGATGGGCTTCCCGTAGTAGTCATTTGGGAGAACGGCTTCTCGTGGAAAAGGATTGGGGAGAGCGTAAAAGATGGTTTGATGGTCTTTTCCCCAGACCGTCTTGGAAACGAGCGTAGGCACCAAGAGATCGCGGTATTCCCCGCCATTCCCATTAGCAACGCCGAGAGAGGGCTCAAACTTCCCTTTTTCGGTGACGCTTCCGACGAGGAGGCGATTTCCGTCCTTGGACCAAAGAAAATCTGTTCCAAAGCGATCAGCAAAGAGTGCTTTCTTCCCATCCCCAGTAAGGGTGATGGTTTCAAGCCGATTCTTTTCCAGGCCATTCGGGTGCTTCCAGAAGGAAATGAGGCTTGATTGGGGGACAGGTGTAATAAAGGAGCTTCCCTCGCCCAAATCTGCCAGCTTTTTCCAATTACTTCCGTCAGGAGCGGCCATGTCGAGCGAACCCTTTCCGCTTCCCGGATCGGTATACTGGTAAAGAATGCCGTCCCCGAGATTGGTCCAGGCGAGGCGCGAAAGCTCGGGCTTCAGGGGAGTGGCTGTTTTTCCTTCCAAGGAAACGGAGTACCAGCGGCTTCCGGAGTCATTCTGGACGAGAGCCAGGGCTCGGTCGCGCTTGGGTGACCAGAGAACGCGAGTCGGAGTTCCAGGAAGATCAGAAAAAAGTGTTGTCACCTCTCTTCCTTCGAGATTGGCGCTTTTGAAGGCCGCATCCCTTTTGGAATAAAAGAAAATGCGTTCACCGCTGAGGACGGCCCCAACAACCTCTTCGCTCATGACCGGCATGAGCCTTCCTTCAGGAGCGAGGATGGGGATACTTTCTTCTTGCTTGGCCGCCTCTTTTTTTACCGGGTCAGCGACGGGATTCGAGGCGTTATTCTTAAAAGCAAAGTAATAGACTCCCACGAAGGCAAGGGTGAGAATCAAGAGCACGCTCGAGATGGTAAAAACTTTTTTCATGGAAGGAAAATGAGAAAAAAAAGAGACGAATTTCCTTTAGACATCCCGCAGGTGCTTTACAGAAAAGAAAAGTGATAATGAGCCACAGGACCCCCAAACTGCGTCGGTTTAGCGCCTTCGTTGCAATCCGCTACCCCCTGCTGAAGAAGAGCGGGATTATTTTGGTTGTTAACACAGAATTGCCGAATATTGTAATCGGATTTAAGTTTAGCCCCCCCCATGCCGAGAAAGTAGGCATCCAGGCAGGGGTTATCACGGAGATCCAAGGCGGCTATATTCGGGCCATGCGACTTATGACCGGACTCAGTGCCACCCGTCACCGTGACCGAGCAACTCGAAGTCTTCTTCATCTGAATAACCCGATCCAGAGCGAGTACCGGTATCTTATCGAGGCTTGTCTGGGGCTGAGGTGCATTCACAAAGACGCCGCCAGCCTGGAGATAGGTCCGAGCAGTAGCATCATCCATAGTGGCACCCGCCTGAGCTTGCGGAGAAGGAGGGGTTTGGCCTGGTTGAGTCATGGGAGCAGGAATGGGGGGTGAGGGGGTGATGCCCGGAAGGCTAATATTGATGAAATCTGGGTTGATGACATAGAGGAAGAGCCAGGCCAGGATGGCAAGCGTCAGGCCAATAAGGGAATCGGCAATAATGGTCTTGGCGGTGCCCATGCGAGAGGTGTTGCCCGCGCTTGTCACATACATGAAGCCACCGACCGAGAGCATGAGGACGGCGGCGATACCAATGGCCCAAAAAGTAAAGGCATACAATGCCTGGAGATAGGCAGGGAGATTGGCTGACCGAGTATCGGATCCAGGGATCTTCTCAAGGAGGGTGTAGGTGAGCCCACCCGTAAGACTCGGAGCACCCCCCTGACCCACAGCAGACATCATACCCACTGGGACATATCTGGCTTGAATTTTTGGTTTCCCCTGTTTGGCAACCACCCCCCGCGACACTCCGGCATGTCCCAGCACACAAAGGAAAGACTTGAGAGGAACAACAGGTTTCACCGGCTACTTGGCAACTTCCAGACGCAGAGGTTCTGTTTTGAGAGGAACAACTCTGATTCCCTCCCACACACACACCTCCTTGGCTTACGCAAGTTCCTCCACCACCAGGGATGCAACACTGTTGTCCGGAAGGGCAAGTCCCTCCGCCAGGAGTTAGCCCTGCACCACAAGCAGAGAGGCACTGTCCCCCGGGAGTTGAAGTGCAAAGCTGGGCATCACAAACCCCTGCTGATGGTGGAGCGGAGGCCGCACAACACACCCCAGTCACAAGGCAACCATCATTGAGGTATTCTCCGGCTGAAATAAAACTGGGATCGATTGTAGAGCACCCCGAGGCGCCAGAGGCATATGCCCCACCGAGAGCAGAACATTGAGGCGCAGTATATTGATACTGACCGGGGTCGCAGCAGATGGTACCCCCCGCTGAGAATCCAGTACAGACACCTCCGGGATCGGCGATAGGACCTTGACCAGCCCCACAGCTTATTTGGCAGGTACCGGTCTTGGTTGGTCCGCACAATGTTTTAGCGGCTAAAGCACTTTCTGAGGTAAAAAAAGAAAAAGAAAAAACAAGAGCTAAAAGAGACAAAAGAAAAGTCTTTGTTTGCATAATTTTATTTGTTTTCATTATACACCGAGATAGCAGCTTTGGGGAAAAGAAAAAGCCCTCAGCGAGAGGGCTTTTTTCTGGAAGTAATTACCAGTTCAGGGTTCCGCCGACTTGGTACTCAGTAACTCTCGTTTCAAAGAAGTTCTTTTCTTTGGAGAGATCGACGGCCTCGGACATCCAGGGGAAAGGGTTGGTTACCTGATACTGAGCCGGGAGACCGACGCGCTCCAAGCGGCGATCGGCGATGTGTTCGATGTACTGCTTGAAGTTATCCGCGTTCATCCCGAAGATGCCGGTGGGGAAGACCTCTCTCGCGAAGGTGTACTCAAGGACCACGGCTTTCTTGATGAGGTCGATGATGCGGGTTTGGAACTCGGGCGTCCAGAGCTCGGGCTGTTCTTCCTTGATGGTGTTGATCATGTTGATGCCGAAATTGAGATGCTGGGATTCATCACGCATAATGTATTGGATCTGTTCGGCGGAGCCCGTCATTTTCTTTTGGCGCTGGAAGCCGAACATGACAGCAAAGGAGGAGTAGAAGAAGATGCCCTCCATGATGAGCGAGAAGACGCAGAGATTTTCGAGGAATTTCTGATCGTTCTCAAAGGTGCCGGTCTCGAAGCTCGGGTCAAAGATCCCGTCGTTAGAGCTCAGGATAAAGGCGTCTTTGTTGTAGATGGCGTCGACTTCACGGTACATGTTGAAGATCTCGCCCTCGTCGAGGCCGAGGGACTCCACGATGTACTGATAGGAATGTGTGTGAATGGCTTCTTCGTACCCCTGACGGAGGAGATAGAGGCGGCACTCTGGGGAAGTAATGTGTTTGTAGAAGGCAAGGACGACATTGTTGGCCGCGATGGAGTCGGCGGTGGTGAAGAAGCCGAGGACCGTTTTAAAGGCCTTGCGCTCGTCTTCGGTGAGGACGCGGTTGGCATTTCCGACATTATAGGCCTCCCACGCGAATTTGTGCTTCATGGGGTACAGCTGGATGACATCAGCATCGGCGCCGTTAATGATGCGGCGCTGGTTGATGTCGACCTTCTTTGTGGTTTTGGTGAGAGGCATATTTTTGTTTGATTAACGGGTTGAGTGGGTTAACGAATTCACAAAATGGAATCTTTTTTCTTAGCCCGTTCGTTTTCTTCACTCGTGAGCGCGTTCACTGAATTTCTTACTGGCATGCCTCACATGTTGGATCATCTATTCGACACAGTTTCACCTGGCCTTCGGGCGGGGCGCTAATGATCTTTACAGGTGTCGGGGCTGGAGCCTCCTCAAATTTTTGGGCCTGAGCCTTTGGGGCTTCGGCGGCGAGAGGCTTCGTTTCAGGGCTTGATTGAGGAGCTGAAGCCGGCGTGCTCAGGGCCTCTGTACGGTCTTTCCCACCGCTTCGGGTATGGGTGGAGCCGTGCGTAGCGGTGTCAACGGTGGACTTCTCAACCTGAGAAGCGCTTAGGCTGCGGAGATAGTAGGTCGTCTTCAAGCCCATGGCCCAGGCGTAGAGATAGACCTCGGAGAGAGCTTTGCCGGAAGTTCCTTGGAAGTAGATGTTCAAAGACTGGCTCTGGTCGATCCACTTGCCGCGGTAGGCTGCGGAGCGGATGAGCCAGCGCGGGTCGATCTCAAAGACCTCTTTGTATTTGGTGCGGACGCTCTCGGGAATCTCGGTGATGTTCTGGATGGAGCCGTCGTGGTACTTGATCTTCCCCACCATTTCGTAGTCCCAGAGACTCAGGGCCTTGAGCTCGTCGACGAGATAGGGATTGATGACGATGAAGTCGCCCGAGACATTAGACTTCACATAGATGTTCTTGTAGATCGGCTCGATGGTCGGAACGGAGCCGGCGATGTTGGAGATGGTCGCCGTCGGAGCCATGGCGAGGCAGTTGGAATTGCGCATCCCGTTTTGCTTGATGGCTGCGCGCACGACCGTCCAGTCGAGAGTCGTCTTCCGGTCGACATCGATTGATTGGCCGCGCTCCTTTTCGAGGAGGGCGATGGTATCAACCGGGAGAATGCCGCGATCCCACTTTGATCCCTTGAAGGAGGCGTAGGGACCGCGCTCCTTGGCGAGCTCCGAAGAGGCGAGGAAAGTGTGGTAGCTTACGAACTCCATGGATTCGTCGGCAAAGCGCACGCATTCCTCCGAATCAAAATTGATGTTCTGGATGTAGAGAGCGTCCTGGAAGCCCATGAGTCCAAGGCCGACCGGACGGTGGCGCATGTTGGAATTCTTGGCTTCGATGGTCGGGTAGTAATTGACATCGATGACATTGTCGAGCATGCGCATGGCGGTCTTCACGGTCTCGGCCACGAGCGTGCGATCGAATTTTCCGTCCTTCATGAGAACGGCGAAGTTGAGGGAGCCGAGATTGCAGACGGCTGTTTCATGTTCGGAAGTGTTGAGGGTGATCTCGGTGCAGAGATTGGAATTGTGGACGACGCCGACATGGTCCTGGGGGGAGCGGACATTGGATGGGTCCTTCCAGGTGATCCAGGGATGCCCCGTTTCAAAGAGCATGGCGAGCATCTTGCGCCAGAGATCGCGGGCCTTCATGGTCTTGGTGAGGTGAAGCTTACCCTCCCGAGCCATTTGTTCGTATTCCTCGTAGCGTTTTTCAAAGGCGCTACCGTAGAGGTCGTGGAGTTCCGGCACTTCTTCCGGGGAAAAGAGTGTCCACTCGCCGTCGTTCTGGACGCGCTTCATGAAGAGATCGGGGATCCAGTTGGCCGTGTCCATGTCATGGGTGCGGCGGCGCTCGTCACCCGTGTTCTTCCGAAGCTCGAGGAAGTCTTCAATGTCGGCGTGCCAGGTTTCGAGATAGACGCAGGTGGCTCCGCGACGGCGGCCAGAGCGGTTGATAGCGACGGTCACATCATTGGCGATTTTGAGGAATGGAATGGTCCCCTGGCTCTCAATCCCCGGGCCTTTGATGTAGGCGCCGGTCGCTCGGAGATAGCTCCAGTCAGTTCCGATGCCGCCAGCCCATTTGGAGAGCTGAGCATTGTCGCCATAGACTTTGAAGATGTGGTCAAGCGAATCCTTGACGGTGTTGAGGTAGCACGAAGAAAGCTGAGGGTGGCGGGTTCCAGCGTGGAAAAGTGTTGGGGAAGACGGGACGAAGCGGAGCGTCGACATGACATTGTAGAACTCGATGGTGCGTGAGGTTTTGTCCCGCTCTTCGAGGGCGATGCCCATGGCGATGCGCATCCACATCATCTGGGGCGTTTCGAGGGCGCGCTTGGTACGGGGCTCAGAGATAAAATAGCGATCGTGGAGGGTCTGGGTGCCGAGGTAGCGAAAGAGATCGTCGCGCTCAATGACGAGAGCCTGGGAAAGGGCCTGAAGGTCGAAGTCGAGGAGGGATGGACTGAGCTTTTCGAGCTCGATGGCGCGCTTGATGTTTTGGACAAAGGCTTCGCGATACTGAGCTTCGAGTTTATTGAAATCAATCGTGTCGGCCCCGATGACCTCCTTGTAGATGCGCGTCAAGAGAAGACGTGAAGCAAGGTGGGAATAGAGACTGTCCTGCTCAATGAGGGCTCGGACGGTCCAGATAAGGGTCCTCGCGACATCCTTGGTCTCGATGCCATCATAGAGCTCGCTCTGAACTTGGTTGACGATGGTCTCGACATCCACTTGCGGAGCGAGGTCGCCCGCCGCCTTCACAAAAGCTGCGCGCAATTTCTCCATGGAAAAAACTTCGAGTCGTCCGTCGCGCTTCTTCACCTGAAGCTGATTGGTCTCGATCTTTTTCTCCACCTCCTTCTTTTCTTCCTCGCGATCTTTGGTGTGTTCATAGCGGTAGAGGATGTAGGCTTTGGCCACATCAAAGAATCCAGCCTTCATGATGGCCTTCTCGACGAAATCCTGGACCTGTTCCACGCTCGCGACACTGGTTCCGTTCAGGTTTTCGAGTTGCTCGACGACGATGCGCACGATCTCTTGGACCCGTTCCTCATTGGCTCCCCCGGTAACCGCGGTAAACGCTTTGCGCACGGCGCTGACGATCTTCCCCGGTTCGAAGTCAACGATGACCCCGTTCCTTTTCTGAATTTTTTCTATTTTCGGCGGCATAAGGACGGCGCGAGACAGAACCTCTCCCCTTTCAAGAGAGTTCTTCTCCAACGATTAATGTGAGTTAGAAGAGAGCCAAGAGAACAGAACGGAAAGACAGGAGAACACTCTTTCTTCCTACGCAAAACGCTTTTCTACCACTGACCAATCGACTGACTGCATGAACGCTTCTATGTAGTCCGCTCGCTTCAAACCGTAATCGAGGACGAAGGCGTGTTCAAAAACATCCATCACGAGAATGGGCGTGGTCCCGACAAGGTGGCCGAGATCATGCTCGTTGACCCAGACATTGTAGAGCTTTCCGGATTCCAGATCGTGAGCCAAGACAACCCAGCCGATGCCGCGCATGGAGCCGGTGGCCACGAAATTCTTGCGCCAGTTGTCGACGCTTCCATAGACGCCTTCAATCTTTTGCTGGAGGGAGCCTTCGGAGAGTGCCGTTTTTTCTTTCGTCATGTTGCCGAAGTAGAGCTCATGCATGCGCATGCCATTCCACTCCCAACCGAAGCGGCGCTTGAATTCAGCAAATTCCGGCGTTGAGAATTCGCCTTTTTCGGAGAGTTCTTTCAATTTATCAGAGAGAGCATTCGTGTTCTTGACATATCCCTCATAGAGCGTGAAATGATTGGTGAGGAGGGCATCGGAGAATCCGTGAAGCCCGAGGAGATGATCAAATTTTTTTGCGGTGTAGGCCATACTTTTTTGTTTAGATCTTTCCAACGAGATCGATGCCTGGCTTGAGGGTCTTGCCGCCCTTGTGCCAGTTGGCGGGGCAGACTTCCATACCATTGTGCTCGCGGACAAAGATGGCGGCTTCGAGTTTGCGCAGGAGCTCGTCGGCACTTCGCCCGATATTGTTGTTGTGGACCTCCATCGTTACAAGCTCCCCATCCGGATTGATGATGAAGGTGCCGCGGAGCGCGAGACCATTGTCTTCGCCTTCGTGGATGGCGACGCCAAAGAGTTCGGCGATCTCTCCCGAGGGATCGGCCACCATGGGGAATTCAATTTTCTTGATGGCCGCCGAGTGATCGTGCCAGGCCTTGTGCGTGAACTTGGTGTCTTTCGAAACAGAAAGAATCTCCGCGCCCATTTCCTGAAATTCTCTGTAGTGATGAGCGAGCTCTTCGAGTTCGGTCGGACAGATGAAAGTGAAATCAGCTGGGTAGAAAAAAACGACCACCCATTTTCCCTTGAAGTCTCCAAGGTGTCCGGAATGAAATGCTTCCTGATGATAATAATCAAAAGAAAATTCCGGCACTGGTTTACCAATCGTTACTTGGTAACCAGCAAAATCGTTTCCGTCTTCAGTGGCGCACGGACCGCCGCATGCCCCACCACAGCAACCTTCTGTCATATGTGTTTTGATTAAATAATTGAAAGAAAAAATTCGTTTTTTTCGTTGCATTTTTTGAGATGCCTATCTATGATAGTGAGTCGAGAAAGGCGTGTCAACTCTCCCCCAAAGACTGAGTTTTCTCGAACAAAAACCAGAATAAATCATTATTATATACAACATATAGTGTTTAATATTGTATCAGCATACAAGTCATGGGAAAGAAGAAGCAAGAAATTCGTCCCTACCTCTCCCTCTCTTCATATGCTACAATCAGAAAGCTCAATGACTTCATATGACGCAACAAAAGGGTCTTATTGTAAAGGGAAAATATAACGGTTCGCGCTTGGATCAGTACCTGGTCCAGGCTCCTTTTGTGTGGCCCAAGGGAAAGCCGGGTCGCGTCGCGATCCAGGAGCTCATCACCCTTGGCGCTATTCGGGTGAATGGAAACAAGGTGCGCCCAGGCTATCGGGTAAAGCCGGGAGAAACGGTCACGCTTGAGGCTCTCGAAAAGAAGAAGTCCGTAAGACGCCCGCCCCTTCCGCCTATCCCCGTGCTTTTTGAGGACGACTCTCTCATTGTCATCGATAAACCGGCCGGTCTCTCCATGCACCCGGTCCGAAAGGGTCAAAAAGGGACGCTGGTCGATTGGATACTCAAGAAATACCCAACCCTCAAAGAAATAGGCGACGACCCCCTTCGTCCAGGCATAGTTCATCGGCTTGACAAGGAAAGTTCTGGGATTATCGTGCTGACCAAGACTCAAGATGCCTTTTTGGCTCTAAAAAGCCTTTTTCAAGGGAGAAAAGTGAAAAAAGAATATGCCGCCCTTGTTTATGGGGTCACTCGAGAGAAAAAGGGCTTGATAGAGCTTCCTTTAGGTCGGGTCCGGGGTGGTATTCGCCGAGGGACACCCGTGAGAAAGCGCTCCTTTGCCGGGGAAATGCGGCCGGCGGAGACTGAATACAAGTTACTCACAGCTTATTCACAGCACAGTTTGCTCTCTCTCAAGCCAAAAACAGGGCGAACCCACCAGATTCGTGTCCATCTTGCGAGTATCGGAAACCCGGTGGTTGGAGATCTCCTCTACCGCTTCAAAATCCATCGGAAAGACATCCTTTCTCCTCCTCATCAGCTTCTCCATGCCAAAAAGCTCTCTTTTACCCTTCTCAAGGGGAAATACGCCTTTGAGTCGGAACTCCCTGACTACTTCCAGAGAGCCATCCAAACCCTTGACGAGAAAAAGGAGAACGGCTATGATGGCAAGGCTTGAGTAAGGGCTTTTCATCTTTGGCCGCCCTTCCTGTCGGGCCATTTTTTATTTATAGATTCCCTTCTCTCCCCTTTCACCTATGCACCAGAAACTCATCCAATTCAACAAAGCCATCCGCGCAACTCGCACCGACCTCCCCTCTCTTGAGGCGGGAGATGTGGTGAAGATCCACCGCAAGATCAAGGAATCCGGCAAAGAACGGACCCAGATGTTTCAGGGTATGGTCATCGCCGTCAAGGGCGGCCAAAGCTCTTCTCCAACCATCACTGTCCGGAAAGTTTCTTCGGGCGTCGGCGTGGAATTGGTTCTCCCTCTCTACTCCCCTCAAATCGAAAAGATCGACTTCGTGAAGCGCACCAAGGCTGGTCGCGGCAAGCTCTACTATGTCCGCACCAAATCAGCCAAGGTTCTCGGGAAGAAGCTCAAGGAAGTTCCTTTTGCCGTCGGAAAAGCTGCGACCGAGGTAGCCGATGCCATGAAGGCCGCTCCGGTGAACGAAGGAGAGGCCACTCTCCCTGTCGAAGAGAAACCAGCGGAAGCGGTCAAAGAAGAGAAGGAGACAGAATAGCAGAAGCGGTTCGAAAAATTTGCCCAGGTGGCGCCCGCCTACGCAGGTGCTTCGGCTGGGCAGGGAATTCCTCCTGTATATTGGAGAGAGGAACCAGAAAGCAACATGTGTAATAAAGTTATGCCCAGGTGGCGGAATTGGTATACGCGCTAGCTTGAGGTGCTAGTTCCCGCAAGGGATTGGAGGTTCGAGTCCTCTCTTGGGCACAAAGGAACGAAGTGAGTTTGGGTGCAAGAAGCAAGCCAACTGCTTGGCTTGCGTGAGGACGAGAAGGCCGGAGCGCTGCCTCTTGGGCCGCGAGGCGGGGTCGAGAAAAATTTTCCCGGGAAAATTTATTCGTGACCGAGTCCTCTCTTGGGCACAAAGGAAAAGAGAGCTCCAGCTCTCTTTTTTGATAAACGGGGACGATTAGCTCAGTTGGTTAGAGCATCTCATTTACACTGAGAGGGTCGCTGGTTCGAGTCCAGCATCGTCCACAGGTTGCTTTTTTTTTGGGGTACGAGATAATGGGAAATGTTTCGCCGGATCCTCCTTCGCTCAGGCTTCGGAAGGACGATGTCATTAGGAAGGTGAGAAACTATAGAAATCGTTTTTGGGCCTTACGAAGTTTTAATGTAGTAGGCCGGAGTAGCTCAGTGGTAGAGCGAAGGACTGAAAATCCTTGCGTCGGCAGTTCAATTCTGCCCTCCGGCACCGAGAGTTAAGAAATGAAAGAATTGAAATGGGAAGGGGTCGGGAAACGGGAGTTTCCAGATCGGGGTGACCGAGGTCTTCCGAGGGCTAGAGGGCGGAAGCCCTATAGAGCGGAGCCGAAGGCGAGTAGTGAAATTCTGCCATCCGGCACAAGCGGTCAATGAGGCGGGACTGTAGCTCAGTGGTAGAGCGCGCGGCTCATAACCGCTTGGTCGCAGGTTCGATCCCTGCCAGTCCCACACAGAGACGAAAAGTTGAAAAATAAAAGCGAAAAGTTTAGGATGGTTCTGAAGTCGAACAAAGCACAAGCGGGCCTGCCCGCCGAAGGCTTTGCGAAGGCGGGTATCGTATAGCGGCTATTATGAGTCCTTGCCAAGGACTAGATAGGGGTTCGACTCCCCTTACCCGCTCTGAAAAAGCAAGCCGTCCCTTCTGGGGCGGTTTTGCTTTTTGGGAATTGGTAGGGAGGCGAACGGGAAAGGGGTCGGGAAAACGGGAGTTGTACCG
>JBDTWF010000099.1:0-2083 GCA_040006815.1 Candidatus Moraniibacteriota bacterium
CAGGTTGCCTTGATAGGCGGGCGGAAACAGCTTCTCCAGGTAACAGAGCCCGCCCCGATGCCGCCAATGAGGAGGAGGACCAAGAATCCGCGCAACCAAGGAGACTGCCAATGCATATCAGTATGCGAGAAAGAACGGCGCCAGAAGGAAACCGATCATGGAAATCGCCACAAAAACGGAGATGACCACCCAGACTCGATAGATTTTCTTATGGCGTGACTTGAAACTCATAGCGGATAGGTAAATTGTACCAGATTCGAGAGCGGGCCTCAACGCGCGTGATGAGGCAAAGGGGCTTCTCCAAGAACGATCTCCGCTTCTTCAGGATGCGCCAAAAGGTAATCTAGGATAAGCTTTTCGATCTCCGAGATGTCATGTGCCGCCATCATCTGGATGCGAAGCTCCTTCGCCAGAGGAAATCCGGCTACATAAGCCTGATAATGCTTTTTCAAGATGTCAAAATTTTTCGTCCCTTGCCAGGTATCGAGAAAAATCCGAGTCAGGAGAAGTGCGGCCTCGAGCCTTTCGCGCACGGTGGCTTCTTTTTTACTCTCATCAAAAAGCCACGGGTTTCCAAAGATGGCTCGGCCAAACATGATGCCATCCGCCCCGGTCTCCGAAATCTTAGCGCGCGCATCGGCCATGTTCCTCACATCGCCATTGCCAATGATGAGCGTTCCGGAGCCCTTTGCGATTTCCACCGCCCGCTTGACCCTCTCCCAGTGCGCCGGGACGGCCGACATTTCTTTCCTTGTCCGAGCATGGAGCGTCACTGCCGCCAGCTGGGTCTCAAGGATCGCGGGAAGCCAGGTCTCAAGTTCATCTTTCACATCTCCAAGCCGAGTCTTCACGGAAACGGGAATTTCCCCGCCAACACCGCTCATCGCCGCCCGTATCACCGCCTCTGCATTCTTCACATCGCACATGCAGGCCGCTCCAGCACCTTGCTTCATGACATTCTTATCCGGACATCCCATGTTGATGTCGAGTCCGTCGAACTTGAGTTCACGGACCATCCGAGCCGCCCGAAACATCTTGTCTGGGTCTCCCGTAAAAAGCTGCGCTACGATCGGCCGCTCATTTTCTTCATATCGCAGATCCCGCGAGAGAGCGAGACGCCCTTTGGGATGACAAAGACCATCAGCCGCGACGAATTCCGTCCAGAGAACATCCGGTCTCTTGTATTTCACGATAAATTGCCGGAAGGCGGCATCCGTTACATTGGCTAAGGGAGCTAAAACAAAAAAAGGCCGCGGCAATTTCTCCCAAAATCCCAAAAATGCTTTTTCCATAGCCCTCCCACCTTACCAGGATTGACACTCACTTTCAATGCTGGTACGATAAAGCAGACTAAATTAGTCCACATTATCTATACTGAGTTTATCGAAGCATGAAAGTATCAAAAAAGGCTTATTACGGGCTCCGGGCAGTACTCGCCCTTGCTCAAGTAAGGAAGCCTCTCTCTATTCACACGCTCTCCAAGCTCGAACATCTTCCCGAAGATTATCTCGAGAAGATTCTTCAGAGTCTGCGCAAAAGCGGAATCGTCGTCGCTCAGAAAGGCGTCTCTGGCGGTTACGCGCTCGCCAAAAAG
The DNA here is from genome assembly GCA_040006815.1 of Candidatus Moraniibacteriota bacterium. GTDB lineage: Bacteria > Patescibacteriota > Minisyncoccia > Moranbacterales > UBA1568 > JBDTWF01. The sequence continues at coordinate 1,595 of JBDTWF010000099.1, forward strand.
GAGAAAGATATTTCTATGTGGGATATCGTCCGCACTCTCGACGGGCCAGTGAAAACTTTTGAGCCACCCAAAGAAAAGACAGGTGCTCTCCCCTGCCCGCAAGTGAGTCATTGCCAATCGAATGAAGTGTGGCGCATCCTCGAAGAGAGCATCGAGAAAACGCTCAGCAAAATCTCACTCAATCAACTCATCCCCAAAGGCTAATATGCTCACCATCAAGAACCTCACCGTTACCCCCGAAGAGGACAAGAAGAAAATCATCCTCAAAAATGTTTCCACCGTTTTTGCACCAAACAAAACCTATTGCATCATGGGACCGAATGGGTCAGGGAAATCCACGCTCGGGGAAACCATCATGGGAAGTCCTCGCTATGCAGTCAGTCGGGGAAGCAAAATCACTTTTGAGAAGAAAGGGGTCACGAGAAAAGCTCCTTACGAAAGAGCTCGGATGGGTATTTTCCTTTCCTTTCAGAATCCCCTCCCACTTTC
>JBDTWF010000100.1:0-1632 GCA_040006815.1 Candidatus Moraniibacteriota bacterium
CGCAGCAGGCCACATCGCTCACAGGTGCATCATGGCGTGGCAGAGGGATGATTCGCGATGACGAGGGAGGGCGATTTCGGTCTAATGCGATCTCCATTGAGAACGACCCTCGGGTTTGTTCCTTGCTTGATGTCTTCTTCGAATCCCTTGATCGCTTTGAGAGGGGTGCGCGTGCAGTGTGTGAAGTACGAAATGATGAGGTAGTCCGGAATGCTCATAATCTTCCCAAACATGTCCGTCGGTGTGTCGAGAAGATTGATGGTGTTTCCCCAGCTGGAGCTCATCTTGCGCCCATCGGTGCCGAGGATGAGGTTGGTCATGAGAATGTCCTGAGACTTTTGGCCGGCCATTTCCTGAAGTCTCCTCCCGGCCAAAAGATTGAAGCGCTGATCGGTTCCGCCGAGCTCTACATCGGCGCGCACCTCCACCGAGTCGTGTCCTTGCATAAGCGGGTAAAGAAGCTCTCGAAGAGAGATGCGCTTTCCCACATCGAGACGCTTCTTGATGTTTTCCCGAGCAATGAACTCAGAGAGTGAAAAAACATCCGCGTCTCTCCCGATCTCTTGATAGCCGAGCTTCCCGAGCCAATCAGAATTGTGATGCACCTCGACTTTGGAGAGATCAAGGAGTTTCCCGGCTTGCTCGGTGTAGCGCTCCATGTTCTTTTTCACTTCTTCCTCGGAAAGCATGGGTCGCTCGCTCTCTTTGTCCGAAGTATCGCCGATCTGGCCGGTGAAGTCGCCCACAATGAAAACGATCTGGTGGCCCAGCTCCTGAAAGTCTCGCAGTTTCAAAAGGACCACGGAGCGGCCGAGGTGGATGTTGGGGCTTGTGGGATCGATGCCGAGTTTTACCCGAAGGGGCTTTCCGCCGAGGAGGCGTCGCCTAAGATTGTCACGGTCGATCACTTCCGCCACTCCCCGATTCAAGAGCTCTTCAATTTTTTGTTCTCTTTCTTCCATTCCACCATTGTATCATCAGGCGCGTCCACTCCAAAGACTCTTCTTTCCGATTTTCCAGAAGAAAGAGGAAGAGTGTCTTTTCTGAAAATCACTTAGAGTCCGAGGCGGCGTTTGGTCAGGCGGTACTGATCGTCGGACATTTGTCCCGAGCGCTTCATAGCTTCAAGCTGAGCAAGGATCTCACCCTTGTGCTTCTCGATATTCTTGGGCGTCATGGCTTCACGGAGAACCTTCTCACGCTTGTCGGGAGGAAGCGAGAGAACGCGCTTGGCCATGAATTTCTGAAACATATTCATGTCCTTGGCTCCGGGCATGGTTTCGAACATGGACTCGATCTTTTTCTTTTCTTCGAGCTCCTTCTCAGTTTTCTTGTGAAAGGGGTTCCAGACCATATATTTACGCTGATGTATCTTTTTTATATTTCATGTTGTAGCGAGTGACGAGAAGAGCGGAAGCGATATAGATGGAGGAATAGGTCCCAAAGCCGACACCCACGAGGAGAGCCACCGCAAACCACCGGGTGCTTTCCCCGCCGAAAAGCGCGATGGCCATAAGGACAATGAGCACGGTCAGCGAGGTGTTGATGGAGCGGCCGAGCGTTTCATTGAGCGAGCGATTGACTATTGCCTCGAAGTCATCCTTGGAGCGCGAGCGAACGAGGTTTTCCCGG
>JBDTWF010000101.1:0-3899 GCA_040006815.1 Candidatus Moraniibacteriota bacterium
AGTCGAAAGCGAGCAAGCGCAGCTTTCTGTGTGTAGCGCCCCGGCTCCGAGTCGGAGCGAGGAGGACTCCCGCCTGCCCGTCCGCAGTTCTGACGAAGGAGGGTTACCCGCTCTGTTTTAGAGAAAAGAGGCTCCAGAGAGGCCCTTTTTGTTGATCAAAAATCTTTTATTGTTATAGATCAGTGGGGACGAGGCGGGGTTTCATGCATGTAGAGTAGGCCTCCTCACTATCTAAGGGAGTACCGTATCCGAAGACTCTTTTACAAATAAATTTTTTGACATCTTCTTTATAATCTATTTTGTCTTGCATTTGACCCGGCTCTACACGTACGAAGTAGCCTCCGGCCACGTCTTTCAGGGCTTTGGCTTTCCATTCCGGAAGCTGTGCCATAAAATTATCCAGACTTAATACAAAGCGTTCTTCATAACCAAGTCGATCGATAAGAATATAAAGACAAAGTTGATTATATGAAAGACCAGGAACCATAGCTTGATCATGAAGAATCTTTGGATTTACTGGTTTCTGAGGAAGAGAGAGGCAGTAATTGATATGTTTATCTATCAGAAGCATTTTTTTAGAGTCCTCAAGCTCAAGTGCTGTTGTCGAAGGATTGATATCAGGAAAAATTTTATCCCCAAAAAATTCTTTGAAACAATCATATCCATAGAATTCATTGATGAATTCATCAGGGAGTGGGATACTAATTCGTGTATCTATAACTTGTTTAGAGTTTTTTCGGACAATATCTTCTTTCATCCATTGGAGTTGAGATATAGTTGTGGTTGGTTTTGCATTCGGTCCGAGACACTTCTCAATGAATGTCGTATCTCTTGATTGGGTATTAAACATGATAGGCAAGAAGACTATCACTAGGAACCCCACAATGAAAAAAGATGGGAGATACTTTGCAAACGAAGGAGCTGCCGGGAAGCGCCGTTTAATAAAAATAACAGGTAAAAAGAGATAGAATGTCCAAAGTATCAAGAACGCGAATGGATAGTAAAGAGCGTGGATCGGTATTGGAAAACGGAGTATGTTGTAGAAGAGATACCCCAGTGGAAATGTAATCGGGGCTACTGAGTAATTGAGAAGCATGGCGACTTGCCCGGAGAAACTATCTTGCTGCAGGAAGTTATTCGTCGGATCCCAGGAGGTGAGATTAGCATTGGAAAGAATAACCAAAATTATGGAAAGTGAAAAAGTAATCAAAAATTCTTTTTTATTATCTTTAAACCAAGACATGTGGTATTTGTTTAAGATATTGTGACTATTAACTTAGATTGTAGGCTGTAATCACTACAGTTGCAAAAAAATGAAAAACCCTGCTTCGTTCCTAAAACTAGTTCGAACATCCCTTCAGTGGCGGGCATGTACGCACCGGCTCCAAAATAAAAAACCACTCCATACAGGAGTGGTTTTGATTAGTAGAAGTGAGACCCCTCCCTTTATACTCCCTCCTGTACTTCTGCCCGAGCCACATGCTCCCAACTGCAATCAGAACTTTGGATGCTCGCGGGGATTTCATTGTATTTCCAGTAGGTTTTGAGGAGGGCCCGATATTCGACATAGCTCAAAAGATACAGCAAGAAATACATAAGTGGAGCCACGGCGACAAGCTTCAGCTTCTCTTTCCAAGCAAGAGTATCTTCGGCGATAACATTGAGGGCGAGATAGGCTCCTATAATAGTGACTGCGCTCATAAGAGTGAGCCAGTCGCTGTACGCGAGGATAATATAGAGGATATAGGTGACCATGAAAGGTTCGAGAAAGAAAGCAAGATCTGAAAAAAGAGCATACGGAAGATACACCCAGGTCAGGCCGCGATTGTGCCTTTTACTGGGAGAGAAAAAGAGCGAGGAGTTTTTGATGAAGGTCTGGGCTCGGCCGTATTTCCAACGGAAGCGTTGCCGAATGAGTCCTGCCAGATCGAGAACACTTTCGGTGTAAGTAGTTACATCTGATCCGTACGCCACACGATGCTCTTTGTTTCCGAGTCGGATAAATTTCATGGTGAGGTCAATATCTTCGGTGATAGTGTCGGTATCATAGTAGCCCACTTCGCGGAGAGCAGAGTGACGGAAGGTCGAGCCGATGCCACCAATGATATATTCGATATTGAAAAGCGTACTGGCTCGCTTCATTTGATAGCAGATGAGGTATTCGAAGACCTGGATAAAGTTAAACAGACCCTTCATTGGTCGAATCTTGACATTTGATGAGAGGGCCACGAGTCGCGGATCTTCTATAAAATACATGGCCGCATTGCGGAGGGGGTCGGGAAAACAGGAGTTTTTCCGGAGCGGAGAGCAGTGAATCTTCGAGCGTTGAGAACCGAGGGGTTCTCAAAGAGCCTGAGTTTGCGAAGGCGAGTGAGATTCTCCCACCTGCCCGTCCGCAGTTCTGACGGAGGAGGGTTACCCGCTCAGTTTTCTGAAAGAGGCTCAGGAGAGCCCCTTTTTTGTTTCTCGTGTATAGTTAAATGACATCTGAGAAACCCCTCTCCTTGTATGAAGCGCGATAAGCAAATTGAGCCGTGGGAATTTACCAGCCCTTCGAATTATCAGCTCCTCGTAGAGACCCTTGAGGATCACGCTATTTTCATGATGGATACAGACGGGCACATTGCGACATGGAATACGGGAGCCGAAATGCAGCTCGGCTATACGGAAAAAGAAATGATCGGGACGCATTTTTCAAAAATATTTACGAAAGAAGATATTCACTTGGGCATTCCGGCCCAGGAGCTCAAAATCGCCAAAAAAAAGGGACGCTGTCGAGATGATCGGAAGCATGTGCGGAAAGACGGCGTCGAGCTCTGGGTAAGCGGGGTGGTAACGGCGATCTGTGATAATGGAGGTCACCTCCGGGGATATTCAAAAGTGCTCAATGATATTTCTGCCCGAATTGAGGCAGAAGAATTGATCCGGCATCAAGCGATGCACGATACTCTCACGGGACTCCCCAATAGGAAACTGATGAATGACAGTTTTTCTGAAACGCTGAAGGAAGCAAAGAAAAATTCGGAACAGTTTGCCATCCTTTTTATCGACTTGGATGCTTTCAAAAAAATAAATGACACGAAGGGTCATGAAATGGGAGACTTGTTGCTTGCGGAGATTGCGAGGAGACTCGCCGGCTCCGTCCGGCAAGAAGATATGGTAGCCCGATTTGGAGGAGATGAGTTCATTATCATTCTTAAAAAAGTAAAAGCAGCGGAAAAAATTGCTCAAAAGATTTCGCTGTCGATGATTTCCCCGGTGGAAATAAACGGGAAAGAAATGCGGGTTTCTATAAGTATTGGAATTGCTCTCTACCCGCAGGATGGGAAAACAGCGCGAGTTCTCATCAGTGCGGCAGACAAAGCCCTGTATAAAGCGAAAGAATGCGGAGGAAATGGCTATAAATTTTATGGGAAGATAAGAGAAAAGAAGGGGGTGCTCTCTTTCGCCAAATCCTCTGTGAATAATAGAATTGACAAAAAAAAGTAAGAAGAAAAAGCGGCATTCGTTATCCCGCGAACTGTTTTCTAAGTTCTTCTTCAAAGCACATATCAGTTCGAACATCATGTACGCACCCGCTCAGCTAAAAATGAGGCTCACGAGAGCCTATTTTTATTTGGTGTAGAATGAATATATGCAAAAAATCGCTACTCGCGTTTTCATCTACGCCTCGGTTACCTTTGGCATTATTGGTATAGTGCTCGTATTGGTTGGTCCTTTTGGTCCAAATCAGGCGGATACGCCGCTCCAGATTATTTTCATACGGCTTCTCATGATCAATGCCTTCATCATTCTTCCCTCGTTTGCTTTAAGCGTTGCGAGCAAATATTTGGATGGGAAATTATAGCTCGAGCTTCCCGACCCGCCGCAGAGGTCGTTTTCTTTTTCCTCTTACTTCA
>JBDTWF010000102.1:0-3120 GCA_040006815.1 Candidatus Moraniibacteriota bacterium
GATTCGGATTTCGATGTGAATGCCAACAAAGCTGGCGTCTGGACTTCTTGGGCAGGGGGATACAATACGGCTATGGGGGGCAATGTTTTCCAGGCTGGAAAACAGTTTCCTGTTGTAAACAAGGACTTTACCAGTGTCCAGGGTGATCTCAGTTTTATGAAAACCGAAGCAACAAGTGGCGTGAATGGTGGGCGTTATTTCAATAATGCGGGCCAGGGGAGGCATATCATCCTGAAGACCAACGACACCTTTGATATCCGGACGGTCAATGCCTATAGCAGTACAACGAATGGCATTTCGAGCTATACCGGGGGTTGGAGCAATTTTGCGCTTCCGAACAACGGACTCATCTTTGTGGAGAATAATGTGTGGGTGGAAGGAACGATCAATACGAGAAAAGTGACCATTGTAGCAGCCAACATGGGTTCAGGGAGTCAGCGCGATATCTTTATTGGAAATGATATTCTTTATACGAATACCAACGGGTCCGATATTTTAGGTATTATTGGACAGAACAATGTGGAGATTATCCGAAACAGCGATACAAATCTTCAGATTGACGCGGCGCTCCTCGCGCAAAACGGACGGGTCGGACGGCAATACTATTCATCGACGCCGCCCGATGATCACAAGAACTCCATCACTGTCTACGGTGCTATTGCTTCCAATCAGCGCTATGGCTTCGCGTGGACGGACGGCACTGGCTATACGACCAGAACGCTGATTTATGACAACAACCTCCTGTATTTTCCGCCGCCGTACTTTCCAACGGGAACGCAGTACAAACTAGATCTTTGGGAAGAGCTCTAGCAAAGAAGGATATGCTATCATGAAAAAAATACCAAAATACACAGAAAGCGCCGTATGAGTCTTCTTCACAAGAAACTTTTTAACCTGTTCCCGCAGCCGTTTGGGCTGGATCTGAGCGACCTTTCCATCAAGGCGCTTTGGCTTGAGCGCGAAGGCGCACAAGAGGTCATCACCGGATATGGTTCGGTCCCGCTCTCGATGGGAAGCATCGTGGACGGAGAGATCATCAAGGAGGACATCGTCATCGCGGCCATTCAGAGGCTTCTCGATGAGACCAAGCCGCATGTTATCACCACTCGAAAAGTGATCTGCTCGCTTCCTGAAACGAAGGCCTTCATGCGCATTATCGCCCTTCCTGAGATGAAGGAAGAAGAGGTAAAGGAGGCCATCAAATGGGAGATCGAAGCCAATATTCCTCTCACCCTCGACCAGGTATACTATGATTTTCAAATTCTCGACAAGAAACTTGTCAAAGAAAAGCACAAAATGAGTGTCGTGGTGGTAGCGGTCGCCCGCAATATGGTGGATCAGTTTTATGCGGTTCTCGAAAAGGCGGGACTGGAAGTTGTCGGTCTCGAGACAGAGTCCATTGCGCAGGCTCGGAGTCTCCTTTTTGAAAAGGAGGAAGGAAAAACCCGTCTCATTGTTGATATCGGTGATCGGCGGACGAGTTTTCTGGTGGCTATCGGGAATACACCCTGTTTTACTTCGAGCATTCCACTTTCTTCACAAATGATCACAGATGCTATTTCCAAGGAGCTCAAGATCTCATTCGAGGAGGCTGAGACCATGAAGATCAAGTATGGTCTCGGGTCGCTCGCCATGAAGAGCCCTATCTTCAAAGCCGCCCAGCCGATCCTTGAGAACTTTGCGGTGGAAATTGATCGTTCTATTAATTTTTACCTTTCCAATCTCGCCTATTCACCTGCCATCGATAGCATCGTTCTCTGCGGTGGGGGAGCCAACATGAAGGGACTGCTCCCGTATCTCACGAAGCGTCTCAATCAGCCGATCGAATTTGGAAATCCGTGGGTCAATGTGAATATGGGTCGAACACTTCCACCCATCGATCGCGGACACTCAGTACAGTATTCAACAGCTATCGGCCTCGCCCTGCGTGGCCTCGACGAATATGCGGATTTTACTTAATCTCCTCCCTCCAGAACAGAAAGAAGCCCTCAGTCGGCGTTTTCGCTTCCGTTTTTTTACATGGCAAACCGTGTTGGTGGCTTTGGTGGAGATCTTCTATGTCGGGATCCTTCTCGGTATTTTCCTTATCTTGAGTTACCAAGTGAAAACCCGTGAACAGGAAGACGCGACTTTTGATGAGCGAAGCAGTGATGCCAAGACACTGATTGAATACGAAGAAAAATTTAAGAAGGTAAATGACGCCACTCTCTTAGTAGCGCGTTTTACCAAGAATCATCTTCAGTGGACCAATCTTTTTCTTCTTCTAGACAAAGTAACACCCGAGGGAGTGGTATTAGTGGATGTCTCAAGCAGGGATTACACTATCACGGTGACCGGACAAGCCCAAGTGCGTGACAACTTCCTGAGTTTTGAGGAAAATCTAAAAAGAGCCGACTGCGTCAGTGATGTCAAAGTCCCCATCTCCAATCTTTTTTCGGAAAAGGAAGTTGAGTTTCAGATCGAATTCAAGATAAAGCGCGAATGTCTCATCCGGGCCCCTCAATAACCACTGTATGGAAAAAACAACTTGGAATAAAATAAAGCCTCTTGTTATCCAGCTTTCCCTCTTTGTTCTCATCGGAGGGATCGCCTGGTTTGGAATTGGCTATCTGAACGAGGGTATTCAAGAAAAAAAAGACCGAGTCCAGGAGTTGGGGGTGCTTTCTGAAAATCGCTACAAGCAAATGAATAAGTTGCCCGATCTTCGCGTCCAACATGAGTTCATCCTTGAGAACGAGAAGGCACTCGACATTATCCTGACCAAGGAGCGCTTGGTAGAGTTCATTCGGGTGTTGGAACGACTGGCGAGCGAAGGCAATGTGGAGATCGTGATGGTGTCGCGGGACAATGCCCTCCTCGAGAGCAAAACGACAGTGGTGGCTCCAAGCCTGAAAAAAGAGACTCCAAAGCCAGTGAGTGACGAAGACCCGGTTTCCAAAAAACCGGTGGAGAAAGAAACAGGAATCCTCTCAGAGCTCCCACTTCCTGACTACTTGCGCCTCACGCTGACGGTCACGGGCGCCTATCCGGCGGTCATTGAGTATCTCCATCGCGTGGAGACCTTGCCCTACGCCCTCGATGTTGTCGGGGTCACGCTGACAGAACATATCGAGACGAACA
>JBDTWF010000103.1:0-15967 GCA_040006815.1 Candidatus Moraniibacteriota bacterium
GAAAGATAGCCCGCCATTCCGGTTCGTCCGTCCGAAGCGTTTGCAAAGGAGGAAGTCAAAAAGCGGGGGATGGGGTAGCATGGGGAAAATCAGTGAATACAGCCAATTTATTACCTCAATTCACAGGTTATTGACAAAAATCAGTGAATTTTTGAACTTGATACAGAAAATAAACCAGAGTAGGATAGGGGCATGAAAATACTTTTCTTAGATGAATCGGGGGATCACAATCTCGGGATTATTGACCCAAAATATCCCATATTTGTCCTGGCTGGGGTTGTTTTTGACGGAGACTACTACACTCAACGAGTGAAAGAAAAGATCCTAAAGTTTAAAAAACGACTTTTTAATTCAGAAAAGATCATATTACACACGGCCGATATCTACCGAAACAGAAATGGGTTTGAAGAACTGAAAGAAAAGCGCTTCCGCGAACGCTTTTATAGCGAACTCAATAAGCTGATCGACGACCTCAATTTCGATATCATCGCTGCTGTTATCCACAAGAGTAAGCACCTGGACAAATACGGGGTTTCGGCGATTGATCCGTACTTTCTTTCATTGGAGTTCATTATTGAGCGCTTTATTTTTTCTCTGGATGACTGTCAGCAAACCGGCAGAGTGGTAGCGGAGAGTCGCGGTACTCAACTGGATAATCAGTTGGAGTTGGCCTGGTTAAATCTTAAAATTAAAGGGACTCGCTTTATCGAACCATCTCGGCTCGCGGAAAAAGTTACCGAATTCACTATCATTCCCAAATCCCAGTCGGTCGGAGGCCTAGAAATTGCTGATCTGATTGCCTCTCCTATTGGGAGAAAATTGATGCGAAAAAGTTCAAAGGAAGATTGGCAGGTTATAAAGCGCAAGTTTCGAAAGAACGCATCGGGCCATATTATTGGGCACGGAATGATTATTTTTCCAAAATAAAACAGGCCCCGCTACGCAGTGCCTGTCTATGTAACTATAATAGCGCCTTTTGGGGGATTGTCAAGTGTACAGCCATCTTTTGAAGGCCACTTAAAGAGGCTCTTTTCTCTTGAAAATGCCCGCAAATAAGCGTAGGCTGAGATCATCTCGTCCGGGCCTGCTATTCTGTAGCTCTTTGGAGCGAAAGATAGCCCGCCATTCCGGTTCGTCCGTCCGAAGCGTTTGCAAAGGAGGAAGCTTTTTAGCGAAGGATGAGATTGGAAGAAGTAACCAGATGGGAAGTTCACAAGACCTTAAACGACAGCACGAAAAAGCCGTAGCTGAACAACTACTTCTGACCCTTGGTGCAACCGGGATAAGTTATGATCATATGGGGAATGATGTGGATGAACCGGATGTCCTATTTAAACAGGGTTCAAAAAGAGTGGGGATAGAAGTAGTGACGGCCTATCTTGATAATTCGCATGCGAAGCACATCTGGCAGCTTGCGCGAGGAAAAAGCAAGGGAGGCGGATCAAGCGGAATCATCGAAAATCCGACCGAAAAACTACGTATTTTTATACGGAGAAGGCTCTTAAGATTGAAAAAAGCCTTTATCCCGTTAAGTTGCAGGGTATTTTTGATGAGCTGATTCAGAATCTCGATATATATTCTCCAGTCCTTACAGAACATTACCAGTTGATTCACGGAGACCCAAGGGTTGAAAATATTCTTTTTTCTTCCACAGGTAATCCATTTACTTTTATCGACTATGATACCCTTATGCTTGGGTCTACCTACATAGACATGGGAGATTGCTTAAGATCACTCATGTCTGTAGAGGATATAGCAATTCCTGTATGTAGATTTCAAGAGTTTGTATCTGGCTATTCTTTGGGGAATCCTATGGTAAAAATACAAGATGCCCAAGTTTTATCTGCTCTGAAATATGTTACATTAGAATTAACATTGCGTTTTTTTATAGATTCGATCGAACAGAATTATTTTTCTTGGAATCCTAAGTTGTATAGAACAGCAGCCGAACAAAACGAAGACAGGGCGTGGCAATATTGGAATCTATTTAAGAAAATAAACCAAGAATTATGAAACCATTTCAAGTATCACCAGCCAAAGAGATAACTGTTCGATTTAGTAATAAAGAAGTGCAATTACCAAAAGATATTCAGTCAAAAATTGATAGTTATTGGGATGAACTCATCGCAAGCGGTAAGTCGTATAAAAGAGGGGAAGTATTTACGGTAACTCACAAAGAAGTTACAGAAGAAGTAATCAGTATCTTGGTTGAGAAAACTGACTACGCTCACTACCTCTATTGCCAAAATGTGGAATCTCTCAATGAAAATGGAGTCCATATCATCCATACAGCCGCTCTCGTAGAAACCTCTGATGGCTACTATATTTTTGGTGAGATGGGGCCACAAACCTCTCGACATGGCATTATCCAGCTTTGCGGGGGAGGGATAGACAATGATGACCTCAAAGGAGAATACTTTGATTTCAAACACAACATCACTAAGGAGCTACAAGAAGAGCTAGATATTGATATCTCTGATACTTCCCGAGTTATCTACTTTGACGAAGCCTACCTCAAAGAAGGGGGACCTACTGACAAAATGACCGTCGTGTACAAAGTGAACCTAAATGAGACCAAGGATGAGTTTCTCGAGAAATACGATGTTTTCGTAGAGCGCATCAAAGGAAAGGGTGAGGATCCTGAATTTGGAAAAATCATCGCTCTTAAGAAGGACAAACGAGAAATCACAGAGTTTTTCTCTCAGGGGAATCTTATGCTTGATGAGTATATGAAGCCTTTGTTTGAGAGGATGGCATCAGAGCTTAAATAGTCTCTAGTGCCGCTTGAGAATATACTTCTCCTGGGTTAAAAGTTCCGAAATCATTCCATTTTGTGAGCAAAGAAAAAACTCTCCTTTTGGGAGGGCTTTTTCTTTGAAGAGAGAAAGATTATTTCTTGGTGCTAGGGACGATGTTGACGAAGGTGCGAGAGACGAGCTTTCCCGTGAAGGCTTTGACCTTCTTAGTGACAAACTCAACTTTCCCATTCATGAGGGCAAAGAGGGTATCGTCTTCTCCGCGCTTCACATTCTTTCCGGGATGGAATTTGGTTCCTCGCTGACGGACAATGATGTTTCCGACTTCGGCCAATTGATCACCAAAGATCTTGACGCCAAGACGCTTGGAAATGGAGTCGCGACCATAACTTGTTGAGCCTCCAGCTTTTCGGGTTGCCATATCGGTACCTTTCAGTTAGAATAATGCTTCAAATAAAGCCTTCCCAGTATAACACGGCTTTTCGGAGTGTCAAGAGGTCACCTCATTACCCCTATGCGTCGAGAATTGGTCAAAGAAAAATGGAGGAATTGGTGCGAACGCTACGGCCGGGACACCCTTTTTGCCTTGGGTCTCTTGCTCGTGGGCACTCTTTCCTTTGAGGCCGGGATGCTCAAAAAAAGCGTGGGTGAGACCGAACCCATGATTATTCGTATCCCAGAAATCATTCCCGAGGCCAGGCCAGTGGAAAAAGTGAAGGTCAACGAAACGGCTCCCTTGGAAACAACCAAGGAGAGCACGGTTTCCGCAAATTCCGGAAGGACGGCACCGAAAGAATGCCTCTATGTCGGGAGCAAGAACTCAAACAAATATCATGTACCAGAGTCGCGCTGTGCCAAACAGATCAAGGGAGCGAATCTTGTCTGCTTCAAGGACAAAGCGGCGGCGGAAAGCCGGGGATATGTGGCTGGCTGTCTTCAATAAGACCAAACGGCACGGGAGGGATGCATTACTTCTTCTTTCTGGGTGTGGCATAATGAGAGCATGCTCGAAAATCCTTCACACCAAGAACAGCTCAATCGAAAAAAAATTCGCTTTCTTTCGGCGACCTCTTTTTTCCTCGGGTTTCTTGACGCTTTCTTCATCTACATTATTTCTTCCTATTTCGTCGAGGTGAGCGGATCGGAAAATGTGGGAGCCTTTTATCTCTTGGCTTTCGCGGGCGTCTTCGCGCTCTTTCTTGCGATCCCTACTTTTCTCCGTCGCTTTGGACAGGTGCGCCTTCTCCTTCTCGTCCTCCTGACCCTCTTCGGCATTGCCGCCTTCTTGAGCCTCCGGAACCCGTCCTGGTTCGGGGCAGGACTCTTATTGGTGTTTCTGGCGGCCAATAATGTCATGTGGGTGGTGATGGACATCATTCTTGAGGGCTTTTCGAATGACCGAGTTTCCGGGAGAGTACGCGGACTGTATCTCACCTTCTTAAACGGTGGCCTTCTTGTCTCACCCTTTCTCTCGACGCTGACGCTTCAAAAGTTCGGGTATGGCGGAGTGTTTGCGACGCTGGCTCTCGGCTACGCTATCGTCTTTGCCGCCGTGATGCTTGGGCTTCGGGATCATAACGGCAAACCCGTTCCAGAGATCTCAATCCTCACCGCATGGCGGAAGGTGAAGCAGAACAAGAGCCTCCTCAAGATCTATCACATTTCTTTTGTCATTGAGTTTTTCTACGCCTTGATGATCGTGTATCTTCCGATCTACCTGACGGTGTATCTCGGTTTTCAGTGGGAAGAGCTGGGCATTATCTTTACCGTGATGCTCGTCCCCTTTGTCATTCTTCAGTATCCGCTCGGCGTTCTGGCTGACATCCATTGGGGCGAAAAGGAGCTCCTCTTTCTGAGCCTCTTCCTGACGGCGGCTTCAACGACGATGGTGGGGTTTATCGATTCGCACAGCATCATCGTCTGGGCGGCTCTCCTTTTTTTCACTCGCATTGGCGTGGCCGCGATTGAAGTCCTTCGGGATTCCTATTTCTACAAGCAGATCGATGGGCGGGACGCCGATACGATCGCCTTCTTCCGGACCGCTCGTCCCGTAGCGAATATCCTGGGTGCCTTGGTCGCAAGCGTTTTTCTCATCTTTTTTCCGATCCAAGGGCTTTTCTTTGTGGTGGTCCTGGTGGCCGTTTCTGGGCTTTTCTCTGCCTTCACTCTCCGGGATAGTCAAAGCGAGCGGGAGATGGCTCTTAGACCGACTTTGGAGGGTTGAGACGGGGTCTTTCTCATGATAGAATGAGGAAGAAACCTATGAGTTATCAGGTGCGTTTGGAGCAGTTTGAGGGACCGCTCGAGCTTCTCTTGCATTTAATCGAAAAGGAAAAACTCGACATTACGCGCCTCAGCCTTTCCAAGGTTGCGGATCAGTATCTCGAGTATGTCGGACAAGAAAGCAGTATCACGCTTTCTGGATTGGCGCAGTTTCTTTCCATTGCGACGCGTCTCATTCTTCTCAAATCGAGAGCTCTCTTGCCACTCCTCTCCTTTACTGAGGAAGAAGAGGAATCCATCGTCGATCTCGAACATCAACTGCGTGAATATCAGAGATTCCGAGAGCAGGCCAAGAAGCTTGGTGAACGCCTTCAGGCGGGGAGGGGGAGCGTCGTGCGGGAGAGCTTTCTCGGGACAAGCGTCGTTTTCTATCCGCCTCCGCAGTTGACCGCGCTTCATCTTCGGGGAGCCTTCGTTTCGGTCCTGGGAGAGATCCCGGTCTATGAAAAGCTTGAAGAAGAAGAGCTCTCTGACATCATCACGCTTGAAGAAAAGATCCTTCATCTCCAAAATACCCTCTCCGAACGGATGGAGACCTCCTTTCGCGCCGTCACTGAGAGCGTGGAGAGCCGAGTTGAAGTAATTGTCGCCTTTCTCGCTCTCCTCGAGCTCGTCAAACAGCGCTTTGTCCATGTGAAGCAAGACGAATTCTTTGGAGACATTCACATCCACCGAAGATCAGCCTAAACAGTATGCCTACCCCATCAATTCTTTCGCAGATCGAAGCCATCCTTTTTGTGAGTGGTGAGCCTCTTTCGTTGGCGCGCCTTTCCAAGATCCTTGAGCTTCCTCGGAAAGAGGTTGAGACGGCTCTTACGGGGTTGAAGGAGCACCTTTCGAACGATTCTGATTCCGGCCTCTTCCTCATCCAAAATGCTGATTCCGTGGAACTAGCGACCAAGGGCGAGCATGCCCATCTCATCGAGGCGCTGACGAAAAGCACTCTCCAAGAAAATCTCAGTCGAGCCGCCTTGGAAGTTCTCTCCATCATTGCCTATCGGGCGCCAGTCACACGCTCGCATATCGAGTCTATCCGTGGCGTCAATTGCAGCTTCACTCTCCGCAATCTCCTCCTTCGAGGACTCGTCGAACGCTCGGGGAATCCCGAAGATGCCCGTGAATATGTCTATGCCCCCAGCTTCCTCTTTCTGGAGAGGCTCGGAGTCGGTTCGGTCAAGGCCCTTCCCGATTTTGAGAGTCTTTCTCAGGACGAGCGCCTTCACCTCGTGACCGAAGAAACAGAAAAGAATACATAAAAACTAAGTGACTTCAGAATGATTCGCATTTTTCTCCTTCTCCTTGTAGTATCGGCGAGCTTCCTTACCTGGACCATGAAGGGCCAGGCGGTACTCCCTTTTGGCTCAGGTTTTGATATTTCATCGCTTCGGAACTTTCTCCGTCTGGAGAGTGTAGTGCCGGTGCCCCCGGCGGTTGAAAACGAAAACGCTCCGTATGTGGCTGAGAATCGTTCGCTTTCGACTACTTTCCAGCCTATTCTGAAGCATTTTGCGCCGCGTCTTTCGGTCCCAACCGCCCACGCCTCGGTCATCGTCGATGCGCAAACCGGACAGGTTCTCTACGGAAACAACGCCAACGATGAGCGCCAAATAGCCTCTCTCACCAAGCTCTTTACGGCACTCATTGTGGTAGAACGGATCAAGAACTTGAATACGCCGGTGACCGTTGATGAGGAGGCGGTCTATGCGGAGGGGACCCGAGTCGGCTGTCCGCGATCGGGCTTTTGCAATGGTGAGCGTTTGAAAATAGGGGAACAGCTCGCCGTCCGAGATCTCTTGAAGGCGGCCCTCATGAATAGCGCCAATGATGCGGCCATTGCTCTCGGGAAGCATCTTGGGAAAACACAAACCGGATTTGCCGACATCATGAACGCTCGCGCCAAGGAACTTGGCCTTCAAAATTCACATTTCTGTACCCCGTCCGGCCTTGAGATTGACGGAGAAGAGAACCGTTGCTACTCAAGCGCCTCCGACATCGCCAAGATCGCGACTGAAGCCCTCAAGCATGACATCCTCTGGGATCTCATGAAGCTCGACAAGCAGAATATTGTTTCGATCGACGGGAAATACACGCATGAAGTTTTCAATACCGATCAGCTCCTTGGGCAAATGCCCAACCTTGTCGGGACGAAGACAGGGTTTACGCCCCTCGCCGGCTATTCGCTTCTCGCTGTGGCTACCGATCCGACCGGAACGCACAAGGTAGTCGTCGTCGTTTTGAACGATCCCAATCGCTGGCAGAGCATCCGTTCGATGTTCGACTGGAGTTTTCAGTCTTTTGATTGGATTTAACCGCTCGAGGTATAATTCCTCATCCGCTATGGAAACGCTCCAACTGGCCCAATTTCAACACTTACCGGTCGTCATGAATATCGTGAAGGTCATGGTCACTGGCCTCCTCGCCTTTCTCCTGGCCTTTCTTTTGACACCCTTGTGGACCCACATTCTCTACAAGTACAAACTCGGCATCAAGATCAAGGACAAGGGTGTGGACGGCGACAAGCTCACCTATGTCTCGAGCCTCCATGCGTGGAAGGGCGGAACGCCCACTATGGGCGGAGTGATCGTGTGGGTGACCATCCTCCTCCTCATCTTTGCTTCCGAATATCTTTTCCCGCTCATTGCTTCTTGGACCGGGATGAATTTTATCGCGCGCCTTGATTTCCTCAAGCGTTCGCAAACTTGGCTCCCGCTCTTTACGCTCGTGACCGCCGGCATTCTCGGGCTTATCGACGATTACATGAGCGTCCGGGGCAAGGGTACCAACAAAGGCGGTGGCATGCGCTTTCTCTTTCGCTTTTGGTGGCTCATCATTATTGCTGGCCTCGGAGCCTGGTGGTTCTATTCGAAATTGGGCTGGGACATCATCCATGTACCGGCAATCGGTGACTTTACTATCGGCTGGTGGTACATCCCACTTTTTCTCTTCGTCATCCTTTTTACGGCCATTTCTTCCAATGAAACCGATGGCTTGGACGGGTTGAATGGCGGAGTCCTTCTCATCGCCTTTAGCTCCTTTGCGCTCATCGCTTTTGTGCATAACAAGGTCGACCTGGCGGCTTTCTGTGCGGCGATTTCCGGAGCACTGCTCGCCTTTCTCTGGTTCAATATCTACCCGGCCCGATTCTTTATGGGGGACACGGGGGCCATTTCTCTCGGGACGACGCTTGGGGTCGTGGCTATGCTTACCAATTCGACGCTGGCCCTCTTCGTCATTGTGTTCATTTACGCCCTTGAATCAGGGAGTGTCGCTCTCCAACTCCTCTCCAAGAAATTCCTTCATCGGAAAATATTCCTCGCCGCTCCACTCCATCATCATTTCGAGGCAAAGGGATGGCCCGAGCCCAAAGTGGTCATGCGCGCCTGGATCTTTACGGCTCTCACCGCCCTCATGGGCATCATGATCGGCATCATTGGCATGGGAGGGAAATAATTGAACCAACAAGAGAATTTATGAGCATGCTCTCTGTGGCCGAGGCGGATGTAAAAGGGAAGAAAGTATTGGTGCGGGTGGACTTCAATGTAGAACTCGATGATGTGGCGCACATTCAGGAAGGTTTTCGCTTGGAAGCGGTCAAGCCGACTCTCGCGAAACTCGTCGAAGGCGGGGCCAGTCAGATTGCCCTCCTTTCACACTATGGCCGGCCGGAGGGGAAGGATGATTCGCGCTATTCGCTCTCCCGATTGACTCAAGAAGTCGCGAGAGTTCTCGAAAGAGAGATCGAGTTTGTGGGTGACTGCGTCGGAGAGAAAGTAGTTTCAGCCCTCGAGAACAATGCCTCGGGAAAAATACTTCTCCTGGAGAATGTCCGTTTCTATCCCGGAGAAGAAGCGAATGATTTTGAATTTGCCAAAGCGTTGGCCCAGCCCTTTGATCTCTTTGTGAATGAGGCCTTTAGCTGTTCTCACCGCGCGCATGCGTCGATTGTCGGGTTACCTCAAGTACTGCCGGGCTTTGCAGGACTGCGGCTTCTCGAGGAGATTACGCATTTGGACGCTCTTCAGTCAAATCCCGCGCGTCCGGCCATCGCTATTATCGGGGGTGCCAAGATCGAGACCAAGCTCCCGCTCATCCGAGCCATGGAAAAGCACTACGATTGCGTTCTCGTCGGCGGAAAGGTAGCCAACGAAGCCCTTGATCAAAAAATAGAATTTTCCGAAAAAGTCCTTCTGCCTCAGGATTTTGACTCCGAAAAGCGGTTAGATATCGGGCCCAAAACGGCCGCCTATTATGCCGAGATCATCAAGCGGGGGAAAACCGTTGTTTGGAACGGGCCCATGGGGAAATTTGAGGAGAAGCCCTATGATTTCGGAACGAACATGGTCCTTACTGCTATCCTCGAGAGCAATGCCTTTGTGGTCATCGGGGGTGGGGAATCGCTCGCGGTCATTGAACAAGCAGGAGTTTTCAACAAGATCGGTTTTGTTTCAAGTGGAGGAGGAGCCATGCTCGAATACCTGAGCGGGAAGACACTTCCCGGCCTCCAGGCCCTGAACCGTGCGTGATAGACTTAATACATTGCCGTATGCCAAAGATCATCGAACTTTCTGCGCGTGAGATCCTCGATTCACGAGGAAACCCGACTGTCGAAGCTCAGGTCCGTCTTGATGACGGTACTGAGGCTCGGGCCGGCGTTCCCTCGGGAGCTTCTACTGGGATACATGAGGCGCTTGAACTGCGGGACAACGATCCCAAGCGCTATCACGGCCTGGGAGTTTTGACGGCGGTCAAGAACATCGAAACGGAGATTCGGGAAGCCGTCCTCGGGATGGAAGCGACCGATCAAAAAGCGCTCGACAAAAAAATGATTGCGCTCGACGGGACGGAGAATAAATCCCGCCTCGGAGCCAATGCCATTCTTGGCGTTTCTCTTGTGGTAGCTAGAGCGGCGGCGAAGAGTACCGGACAAAGCCTTGCGGACTACCTCGAACTCCTCTATGGGGGCAAGAAAAAGAAAGGTTTCCCGATTCCCATGTTCAACATCCTGAACGGAGGGAAGCACGCTGATTCAGGTCTTTCGGCTCAGGAATTCAAGATCATCCCGGCCGGAATTCCTACCTATCCGGAACAGCTCCGCGCAGGAAGTGAGATTTTTCATTCTCTCAAGAAACTTCTCGAGAAGAACGATCACTCCGTTGCGGTGGGAGACGAAGGCGGTTTTGCTCCGCATCTTGAAAGTCACGCCCAGGCGCTTGAAATGCTCAAGGCGGCCATTGAGGCGGCGGGATATCGCTTTGGAGAAGAGGTTTTCCTCGGCCTGGATGTGGCGGCCAGTTCTTTTTATGAAAAAAATGATACCGCCTATCTCTTGAAGCCAGAAAACGTCAAACTTTCACGCGAAAGCCTCGTCAATCTGTATCGGGAATGGATAAAGAAGTATGCCCTCGTTTCAATCGAAGATGGCCTCGAGGAGGAAGACTTCTCCGGCTGGACGGCTATGCGCGAGAAGATTGAGAAAGAGAGTGCCGTCTGGGGAAAACCAGCCCTTCTCATCGGAGACGATCTCCTCGTGACCAATGTGAAGCGGCTCAAGCTGGCTATTGCCGCGAAGGCCTGTAATGCGGTCCTCATCAAGGTGAATCAGATCGGAACGCTCACCGAAACGCTCGACTGCATGCGTCTGGCGACCAAGAACAAAATGACTTGCATGATCTCGCACCGATCCGGAGAAACCGTAGACGACTTCATCGCTGACCTCGCGGTCGGGACCGGAGCAGAATATATCAAGAGCGGCTCGCTTTCTCGAGGCGAACGCTTGGCCAAATACAATCGACTGCTCGCACTTTGGGAAGAGAGAGAAAACAAAAACGCAAACGAATAATTTGTATGGTCCGTGTCATTTGCATCGGTTCTGTCTCCAAAGACATCTTTTTCCCTACCGATGAGGGGGTGATCATCGAGACTCCTGAGGATCTGGCTTCGCAGACCAAGGTCGCTTTTGAGCTCGGGGGAAAGTTTCGAGCCAAGGATCGCTTTGAGGCGGTGGGCGGAGTGGCGGCCAATGTATCGCAAGGCTTGTCGCGTTTGGGCGTGAGCGCTTGGTGCTACAGCAAGGTTGGGCGGGATGAGATTGGCAACTGGATCGAAAAGGAACTTGTGAGGAATGAGGTGCATCTCGAGAGTTTTTTCATCGATCCCAAGGTAAAAAGTGATCTTTCGGCGATTATCGTCATCACTCAGACGGGGGATCGTCTTATTTTTCATAATCGGGATGCCAATGAGAAGCTTGAGATCATCCCTGAGAAACTTGAGGGGGCGGATTGGTACTTTGTGAGCGCCTTGAATGGACCATGGGAAAAAAATCTTACGCATATCCTCGAACTCCGGCGATCCCACGGTATCCATCTGGCCATGAATCCCGGCCAGCATAATCTCAAGGGCAATCCCAAGCTCATTCTGGAGGCGCTCCGAGAGATAGATGTTCTTTTCCTCAACAAAGATGAAGCTCTCGAGCTCCTTCTCAAAGGTGGCATCGAAGATGATCCGAAGAAATTGAAGAGCGAGACCTTTCTCATCGAGAAACTGCACGAACAGGGCGTCGGGGTCGTAGCTCTCACGGATGGGAAGCGCGGTGCTTGGGCTTCCTTTGGAGACGACATCTATCATGCCGACATCTATGAGCCCAAGGGACTGGTTGATACGACCGGGGCGGGTGATGCCTTTGCATCAGGCTTTTTTGGTGCCTATCTCCATAAACTTCCTGTTGAGGCCTGTCTCCAATATGGTATCGCGAATGCGGGGAGCGTCGTTGGCTCGTATGGAGCCTCTTCTGGTCTTTTGAATCAGGAGGAGATCCATGCCTATCTCAAGGAAATTCACCCAAAGGAAACGACCGAACAAGTGATCTCTGTTCGCGGAGAGTGATGCTATAATGAGGAAGAGCCCAAAAAGAAAAAATACCGTCGTATGGGGATTTTTTCCCGTTTTTCCTGGGGTGAAAACTCCGATCTTTTATTAGCGCTTGACATTGGCACGGAAGTCGTCAAAGCGCTCATTTTTCGTGTCGACAAGGAAAATCGGCGTGGCATTGTGGTCGGCGTGGGCCGGACTCGGCAGAAGGCCGGGAACATGCAGAGCGGAGCCGTTTCAGACATCAATGGTGTGATCGCGTCCGCCCGTGAGGCTGTCGAGATCGCTCGGAAAAGGGCTGGCATCAAGCGGATTGAAAAAAGCATCATCGGTATCGCCGGGGAACTTGTGAAGGGGACAACGACGACGGTCCATTATGAGCGCGTCAATCCCGAGATCAAGATTGGCATGCCGGAACTGAAGATGATTATCGACAAGGTCCAGGAAAAAGCCTATGAGCGAATCAAAAAGCAGCTGGCCTGGGAAACTGGACAAGAGGAAATCGATGTCAAGCTTATTAATGCAGCTATCGTGGATGTGCGTATCGATGGATATCATGTTTTGAATCCCTTCAACTTTCAGGGGCGCGACGTTTCGATGAGCGTCTTTAATGCCTACGCGCCCATGATCCATCTCGGAGCTCTTCAGACCATTGCAGACGAACTCGATCTCGATCTCCTCTCGATAGTAGCGGAGCCCTATGCCGTGGCCCGCTCGGTCGAAGTGGAAGACATGCTTGACTTCAGCGCCATCTTCATTGATATTGGCGGCGGAACGACAGACATCGCCGTCGTCCGAAATGGCGGCCTCGAGGGAACCAAGATGTTTGCTCTTGGTGGCCGCGCCTTCACCAAGCGTCTGGCTCAGGAATTCCAGGTGAGTCTCGATGTGGCGGAACAAATGAAGATCGACTACTCGCAAGGCCGGCTCAAGGACGGGGAAGCCAGCCGCATTACCGCGCTCTACACGGATGACTGCCGGGTGTGGCTCGGTGGGGTCGAGCTCTCGCTCATGGAATTCGCTGAAACCGATTTTCTTCCTTCACGCATTTTTCTCTGTGGGGGTGGTTCCGCTCTTCCTGGTATCAAGCAAGCCCTCTCTTCTTCCGAATGGGCTAAAATGCTTCCCTTTGCCAAGCCTCCCCAGGTTGGGTTCCTCCAACCGAGGGACATTGTTCGTATGATGGATGAAACGGGGGAGCTCGGAAATCCCCAGGACATCACTCCTCTTGGCCTGGCTCACCTCGCACTCCTTGACGCTCTCGATGAAGAAAAGATGCTTACGGGAATTCTTCAGCGGAGCATGGAGGCGATCGAAAAAAGATAAAATAAAAATATGGCGCAAACGCATTACATCGAGATAGACGAGGAGATCATTTCTACCGTAAGCCGTCTTCGAAAATCCAGCGAGGCCGAGAACGTTTTTGTTTTTCCCAAGCGTGCCCTCATTCTCCAGTCCATCGTGAATCTCAAGCTTCTCGAACGGGAAGCGTCGAAGCTCGGAAAAAAGATCATTATCGTGACCCAGGATTCGGAGGGGAGGCTTTTGGCGGAAAAGGCCGGTTTTGCCACTCAGCAGTACAACGAAGAATCAATGCGCGGGAGCGAAGCGGCGACAACGCGCTTCACCGTTCGTCACGGTGAAGACATCCCCATGCCGAAGCATGAGCCGGGGAGCGAAACTCGCCCCCATTCGAACGCCATCGGTTCCAATGATTTTTATCGGAGTGGGGCGCCGCAAGAGACGAGTATCACACCAGCTCGTGGCCCGGTGTCGACTGTCCCGGTAGCTCCTCGACCACTTCGAATCCGAAATGTGAGTCCGTCTCCTCAGACGAGCCTGAATTCTCTGCGTTCTCCCGAGCCGCCACTCCCGCGGTCCCTCCCAGAACGGCTACCACTTCCCATAAGGACGGGAGACATCGTTTCTGGAAGACCGCCCCTTCTTCGAACTGAGCGGGAGCGTCTCTCGGAAGAGCGTTCGGCTTTTTCTGACCGTCAAGAAAAGCTCCATCGTTTCCTTTCCGGTTCCCGGTCTCCGGTGGAAGAAGAGAGTTTCCAGAGACAAGAAATGCGACCCACTCCTCCGCCCATCCGTGAGACTCCTTCTGTCAATGCAGTTCCGCCTTCCAAGATGGCGCCGTGGGCCTTCATCGTCCTTGGTTGTTTTTCGGCGGTAGCTCTTGTCGGTGGGGCGTTCTTCCTCTTTCTTCCCAAGGCGGATGTCTTCATCGTTCCTCAGGGATCGGTACAGACCATGAAATACCAATTCGTCGGGACCAAAGAAGCGATGACTGAAGGATCGGAAGCGACGGCTGTCCCGGTGCGCATTCTCGAGTCCGAGAAGACCATCTCTTTCTCAGCCGAGTCGACGGGCCAAGAAACCAATGGGAGCGCCAAGGCTCGAGGGACAGTCGTCATTTACAATGATTTCAGTTCGGCTTCCCAGCCATTGGTGGCAACGACGCGCCTCATGATGAGTGATGGCAAGATCTTCCGTCTTCTCGAAGGGGTGACGGTTCCCGGCATTACAGAGGTGAATGGAAACCGCCAACCGGGAGCGATCGAGGCCACCGTGATCGCTGATCAAGCGGGGGGTGACTACAATGTTGGTCCCTCGGAATTCAAGATCCCCGGCTTTCAGGGGAGCAGTAAATACGATAAGTTCTCCGCCAAGTCAACCAAATCCATGACGGGTGGCGGCGATGGGACGGGAAGCGGAACGAAGAGCCTCTCGAGGACCGATCTCGACAATGCGGCCAAAAAAGCCGAGTCCGATGCTCGAGCAGTTTTTGTTGAAGAAGCCAAGGCGAATTTACGAAATGGCGAGAAACTTCTCGACGAGAGTATTGAAGTGACTGCCGTTGGATCTCCTTCTGCTCCGCCAGTGGGGACGGCTGGGAATAATTTCAATTACGAAGCCCGCTACAAGGTGCGGAGCTTCATCCTCTCTGAGGATGCCATTCGTGCCTTCATCGACAAGCAGTCCATCTCGAGTACGCAGGGAGAGGGTGTGGCCTTGAAGCCGGTGACTTATGAGCTTACCTATGGAAAGCCGCTCTCCAATTTCACAGAGAGTAAAGTCGAGGTTTCGGTTCAGGCAAAGATGACTCTCCGCGCTCCCGTCGAGGTGGATGCGCTTCGAAGCGAGCTCCTCGGCCAAGGGGAAGAGGGGATTCGCTCGGTTCTCGAAAAGCACCCCGAAATCAAGCGCCTTCGCGTCGAGTTCAAACCAAAGATCTTCCTGGCCACTATCCCCAAAAACCCGGACCGAGTCACCATCATCCTCTCGGATGACGAGGAATAGCTTGTATTGTTCGGCTCTAGAGCCTTTGCTATACTAGGAGCGCTTTCTTATGCCTCACCACAACTCAACTCCCGACGGGGACCAGCAGTCCTCGAGCATCAAACGGCACCATCTCGAAACGGAGATGGTCATTTATCAGTCCGATCGGAGCAAGTTTTTGCGGAAAAAAGAGGCCCTTGATCTCGAGATCCGGACGCTGAAGAAAAAGCTCGAAGAAGACCGAGTTCTTCTTTTGGGGAAGGAGGAGGAAACACGCAAACTTTTGCGTGACCTTGAAATGGTTGAGAGTGAACTCCTCCGGCTTCGGAAGAAATTTAATACACTCTAGCAAGGAAATGAGAAGAAATCTCTTTGAAAAAACCGTTCTGACACACTTGAAAGAAGGTCAGGATGTACGCTGGCACAGCGTCAATCAAAGCAAACTTTCTGCCCTCGGGAGAGCAGCTGAGGAGGGAAAAATAAATTCTGAAGATGCCACAGAGGCTCTCGGGGGCATGTTTCCGCTGGCGGGAAAGCATGTAATGAAGGATCTACAGAAAGATCTCGAACGAAATTGGTAATGCAAACGAACGAACTCCGAAAAAAATACTTGGATTTTTTTAAAGAACACGGTCATGCGGTGATTCCTTCAGCTCCTTTGGTCCCCGAAAACGATCCTTCGGTTCTCTTTAATACAGCTGGAATGCAGCCCTTGGTGCCGTATCTTCTCGGAAAGCCTCATCCTATGGGAAAATGCATCGTGGATGTTCAAAAAT
>JBDTWF010000104.1:0-19386 GCA_040006815.1 Candidatus Moraniibacteriota bacterium
CGCGGAGTTCTTCCCGGACCCGCTTCGTGGCCTCCGAGAGCCTCACCCCCCGGAGGAGATTTCCATTGACCGAGACATTCGGTCCCTCCTCGCAATGATCAAAACAGTCCGGGTAACGAAGGACGGTCGCCTCCCCATAGAGCTCGGCCTGGAGTTTTTCAAAGAGGCCTTCCGAACCCCTTTGGCAACAGTCGGCATGGGTGCACACTTTGATGATCGGCTTTTGTTCGCTTTCCATGGATTGACGGTACCGCCCGGGCATGGTAGCGTCAACCCCATTACACTTCTCTTTTCGACAATACTCTGCTAGAACAAGCCTATCCCCCATTGCTAATATTTAGAGAAGCGTAACGGGGGTCAAGCAAGAGAGTTCTTCCTCATGGAGAGAGATCATGCCTACCAACGCCGTGTATGATGTTCAGCTCCATGGCATTCGCGGGCTTCTCCAGCTCGATGACAGCACCTTGGAGCAAATCCGTGTTTTGCAGCTCGAGATTAGTCCGCGCCGCCTCGTCGGAAAAACTGTTCCCGAGTACCGCAGACTCCTCAACGATCGTCTCGAAAGGCTGGTTGCGAATCATGGTCTCATGAACGACAATGCAACCACGCTTCTCCGCTGTCGCCAGCACTATGGCGAAGCAGATGGAAAGAAAGTTCTCCTTTCTCCGATCATCATGGGAATGCTCACCTATCAAGCAGTGGTGGGCCAATCTTTCAGTAACGGCCATGTCTGGGACCTTATGATCGCGGAGGCGTTCCGCGGCCACGGGATATCTCAGGCCCTCCTTCACGCCTGTCATACGCGCTTCAAGACTCTCGGCGTCACTCGATCGTTTGCCTTCCACTCAAGAAAGAGGGCGAGCGCTTTCCGAAAGATCTATCTCGCCTCTGGATACCGCGAGGGTCCCTACGGCCAACTCGAGTATCGCTTCAAAGACGAGGGCTGATTTTTCGGCCAATCATAATCATTCGAAATGCATTGGGTTCCCCTCCTTTGGGAACCCTTTTTCTTGCCTTCCTTTTCTACCCCTTTCCGAGGAGTTTGTTTGCGCATGTGCCTTATCTATTGTATACTGAGTATACTTAGTGGTAGTTAGAGCAATCGAGATACTACCAGAGAGACAGTCATAATCCTTTACACCTTTGTCGTATGGACGAGACGGTCACAACTTCATCTCGGGTACAACCGCTTTATCGCGGCACACAGATTGTGTGGTACCTCGTCGGTTTACTGGAAGCCCTTATGGGGTTTCGTTTTGTTTTAAAGCTCCTCGGGGCCAACCCCGCGGCCGGCTTTACGGATTTCATTTACACGCTGACGAGCCCCTTCGTGGGACCGTTCCTCAGTGTCTTTCGGATCACCCGGGTCGAAGGCAGTGTCTTCGAGTGGACCACCCTCCTCGCGATGGCGGTCTACTGGCTCATTGCTTGGGCTATCGTCAAGCTCTTCGTGATGGGGAAACCAGTCTCACGGCCTGAAGCGGCGGTGAAGCTCGAAGAACAGGATCGCTAACCCGTACTCATCATCAATACTATGGCTACCATCATCAACAACCCACCAGGCAACCAGGCGGCTCCTGCAAGCGATGGTGGAAGCGGAATGGGGCTCATCGTCGGAATTATCCTCGCCGTTGTCGTTGTTTTCCTTTTCGTCGTCTATGGCCTCCCGGCCATGCGCGGTTCGGCGACTCCTCAGAGCCAAAACTCGCCTTCTGGGGGAATAAATGTCAATGTGCCAGACAAGATCAATGTAGACATCAAGAAGTAAGTTCCTTCTTTCTCAATAAACCGTAACATCACACATATGGGTATCCTCATTTGGGTCATTTTCGGAGGCATCGTGGGCTGGGTGGCATCTCTACTCATGAAAACAGACGGTCAGCAAGGCATCCTCCTCAATGTCGTCGTCGGCGTTGTCGGAGCCGTCCTCGGCGGATGGATTATGAGCGCCTTCGGTGGAGCTGGCGTCAGCGGCTTCAACCTCTACAGCTTTGTTGTGGCCCTCATTGGCGCCGTCGTTCTCATCGCCGTCGTCAAAGCACTTCGTTAGCTTCCGTTCCATCTCAAAAAAAGAGTCCTTCGTAGTGAGGGCTCTTTTTGTTTTCTACAGCGTGATAAAAGCCACCTGTGTTTCCAGTTCGGGAGGATGATCCCGCCTCCAAGAGAAGTATGTTTCGGAGAGACAATGGGTGCATTCACCTTGATCGAGAATGTTTGAAACGCCATTCTTCTTGAGTTCTTCTTTGAGCGCCAAGCGAAGGTCAACTTCGGCCCCCTCACTCACCAAGCGAACCACCTTGTTAAAGCCGGTCATCTTTTCAAACGGCACAACATTTTCAGGCTTCACAGTAAAATGCTTCTCACATATGCCCGGACCGATGATCACCTCAAGTTCCTCTCTCTCGCTTCCGAGCTCGCACAAACACCTGACCATTTGAGTCACGACATACTTCACCACGCCCCGCCAGCCAGCATGCGCGAGACCGACAATTTGATTCTTCACATCAAAAAAATAGACCGGGTAGCAATCAGCCGCAGTGATGGTCAAAACCACATCCGGGTCACTCGTCACGAGGCCATCCGTTCCCAGGATGTAGTCCAGCGAATTCTTCTCCACGACTGCCACTTCTTTTCCGTGGACGAGTTGGGCCGAAACTATCTTTTTCCCTTGTAAGCCCTCCTTCTCAAAATAACGATCACGATTTTTGGCATTCTCCGGCGTCACCGGCCCCTCTCCGCTTCCTGTGAGACCAGCGAGGCGCATCGATCCGTCCGCTCTGGTCGAGTATCCGTATTGCATATGTTCCCAGCTTAGCATGGGCTCTCACAAAAAAAGGCCACCCGAAGGGGGCGGCCCGTACTGCTTTCGTCCTACTTGCCGCAATCGCATTCTCGGCAGTAGAAGTTTGGATGGGGGGTGAGGAGCTCTTCGCGCACATTTTGGAAGCGCGTCTTCGTCCGAAGGATTGGATTCCCCTCGCCTTGTTCCATGGAAAGGATGTCTATCGTGTAGACCCACCCATACTTCTTGGATCCAGGGAGCCGACGGAAGACCCGCTCCTGAATGACGGCCCGCTCCACGCTTCCGTCAGGATGATGGACTTCAACCTGGTTATCCTTGGAGAACCTCGACCGAAAAACAGTATGAGCGAATCGATTGATGAATTTCTGGAACATTGCACACCTCCACGGAGGAAAGAACGAATGGCGTTCGATGAGCCTATCCTTGCACTCGGCATCCCCTTTCGTCAACCGGAGAGGCGCTTGACAACGACTGGTCCCGGTGGTAAAACTCGGAGGAAGTTCCCAAGCAGTCCCCCTCAACCGAAGGAGGAAACATGCAAGATGTGCAGGAAGTCACCGCAAGCATCTTCGGGATCACGCATGGCCGGCATGCCGTCGAGCTCTCGCATGATCCCGCTACAAAGCTTCAGATCGCCCGTCTCTTCTGCGAGCGGGCCAGGACGGAGGGCGCGCACTGTGCCACCACTCCCATTCGTTCCTTCAACGGCGAAGCTCCCATCCGCCTGCTGTTCTGTCTCGACGCCTCCTTGCCACCCTGCGGTATGGGATCGCTCACCATCTTGCCCGAGCGCACGACTGGCCAGCGGGTAGCCGTCTTCTCGTATTTTTTCCTCTCTCCGAATGAGGGGGGCAAGGGCTACGAGAAAGCCTTCCTCCAGGAGGTTCTCGGCCTTGTCGATGGCCGCGGCGTCGACCGCATCGACTGGTTCATGACTCCCTACGCCCTCTGGTGGGACCCAAAGAAGACTTACCCCACCTTGGCTCTGGAACTCGGTTTCCAGCGCATGGAGGCTGGATATACGCCGTTTTGCTACCCCTTCTACCGGCGCTCGCTCGCCGAAACCCAACTGAAATACGCCTCCCTCCGGTAACACCCGGAAAAAGCGCCGATCAACCCAGCCGCCCGGCTCACCGGAGCGGCTTTTCATACGGCCTGAATGCTTGACAATCTATTTGACAAAAGCTTGACTCTTTTGCAGAATATGTATTGACTTTTCTACCGTAAAATGGTATAATATATTAAAGGTACCCAATCGTCCCTTCCAAATCAGTTTCCCACAAGGAGCTCACATGGACACTCTGCCCATCATCCGTCTCTTCGAAACCTCAAACCTGAGGGAGGAAGAATACCGGCTCTGGATCATGAAACGCGATGGCGTTGTCGTAGCAATCTTCCTCTCCCCGTGTACCGACACCTACACTCAGGGACGCCTCCGGAGCGAGTACGACGCGGACACTCAGTCGCTCGAAGCTTCTCTCGATGTGTTCCGTGATCCGGAGCACCCCGAAGTTGGGCTCACTGGGAACTTCCTCTCCCACCGCCACACCCTTCTTGAACGAGTCTCTGGACTCGCGGCCTTCGTCGGATCCGACGAGCAAAAGAACGAGTGGGTGCAGGCCCTCGGGATTCCACTCTCTTTCGACGGAAAGTCATTGGTGAGACACGCCCATGCTGTCAGTCTCGGGGACTAGCCGGAGTGCCATTCCACAAGCCCTAGCGGGAACATTCGCTGGGGTGCTTTTTTTAGGCACAGCTCGCTTTCCTCGTTTGACAAGAATATTGACCCGGTCTCCTGAGAATGCGATAACAGAGATATCGTTCCTTCCGAGATGAAAGGATCATCATGGCACATGCACGCCGACTTCCCGCTGACGCGAGCGACACGCAATCGCGCCGCCTCTGCGAGGTACTGGTCTACCTCGCACTCATCATCCTCAATTTCTGGCTCCTCACACTCTACTACGAGGATCTCGAGTATTGGGTAGCGGACTACATCGAGAACCGGAGTCTGGAAAACATCTTGACGGTTTCAGTAGTCCTCTTCGTCTGCTGTTTCCTCCCGGCCCTGGAACTCTGCATCGTCGAAAGCGTCTTCGAGCGGCTCTTCGGCCAGCGGACGCCACGCTCCATCTCCGACTGAATCCCTTCCCGCACCTGTCGTGAGCTCCCCCCAATGGCTTCACCGCCGGCGGGGATTTTTTTATCCTTTCCGGGCGGGCCCTTGATGTTTCGGCAATTCTATGAGAGTATGGATTGCGCCAAATCGGCCATACCCAGTTGAACTTTTATAACCGAAACCATTAGGAGGCCACATGCCACTGTGCGACAAATGCGGAACGGGGTACGCTGTCTTCGTCATCCATACCCAAGTGGCCTGTTCCGAGCGTCTGGAGAATGATCAGAAAAGGCTCGAGAATAAGGTGGCTCCACCACCTCTTCTCTCTCCTCCGTCCGCCAAGACGAGCTCGACCAACGAGCCGATTCGTCTCCAGGACTACTGACACCCCCTCGCCTTTACCGGCCGGTTCCAACGCGAACCGGCCTGTTTTTTTATAAAAAAAGACCGCTCGGGGATCACCAAACGGTCGAGAGAGTTGCCCATGGATTATTCGCGGCAGAGATACTGGAGGCCCTTAGAATCGGCCCAGGCCACGAGAAAGACGATGACCGCTTCTCGGTTGGGCGCCGAAACATAGAGCGTCTGCTTGCCGTCGGACTCAATGATGGCAAGCTCCAGGCCATGTTTGACTCGGCGGATGATGAGGCGTTTTTTGGGACTTCCCGCTTTAGGATTGAGGACCGAGAGCATCACCTTGGTGACGAGATTTGAGACGCTGAGGAGCTGTACCACATCCTTGGCCAAATAGGTCACGGTCGTATGCGATCGGGATATCTTTCTTCCTGAAACAGAAGCCATGCTTCCCTCCTGGTTGTGTAGGCAAAAGAACTTGAGATGCAAGATACCACAATACCTGCGTCTTATCAAGAGGGTAGTGATGCTTTCTTTTATTCCCTTTTGTCGCTGAAGCCGATAGGATTGGACGGGCCTTCGGAAGCCGCGACGGAGCCAAACTGGGCCTCGTATTTCTTCAAGTTATCAGCGAGAGCGGCCACAATGCGCTTCATGTGGCTCGGTGAGACGATGACTCGGCTATTGAGAGTCCCGGTCGGCGGGAAAATATTGAGAAAGTCCATGACAAATTCCTCCTTGGTATGCATCACCTGCATCATGTTCGAATACTCCCCCTTCATCATCTCATCACTTGCCTTAATCTGAACTGTCTGCCCGCCCGAAGCATGAGCGGAGGAGGGATTGGGTTGTGGCTGGTCCATATTATTATTCATTTAAAAATTTTCTTAATTTTTCTGCAGCCTCCTGGACAGCTGTGATATTCTCTGGAGTTTTCATATTCTCTCGAGCGTATGTGAGGATGGGTCGAGCTGAACTCACCTTCTTCCCAAACTTGGCTTCATCAAGCATCCACTCATATCTCGGGAGCATCCACATATGAAAATGATCCCGTGTGTCTTCTTCTTGGACGAGATAGACCTTTTCAATATCCAAAACTTCACGCTGGGCCATGCGAATCTTCCGGAGAAGCTCACCAAATTCTTTTATTTCTTCATCGGTAAAATCAGCCACGCTTTCGATGTGGCGTTTGGTCGAGAGAATGACAAACCCAGGAATGGGCACTTCCTGGTCTTGATGGATATGAAACAACTCGGTTTCGAGAATATAACCCGGCGTATCCTTGCCCAGCTCCGCGCAAGTACATCCAATACACTCGACTTCCCGTTTCTTTCCTGTAAAATCTTCAATGATTCTGGTCATAACCTTTATAGCATCTAAATATTTTAACTCCCTCTTTTAAAATTAAATCAATAGTCATCCCGGCCGCGAAATAATACTGCCGTGAAAGGATAAACCAGAAATCCGGTTTTTTGATTTGCTGCATATAAACTAAGCGGGGCCCGAAGGCCCCGCATGGGTTTATTGCTTGAACTCGGCAAGCTGGTCCCGCAGGATTTTAAGTGATGCTGTTTCGTTAATAAGTGCTGACCGCTCTTCGTTTCCCACTCCCAGCGTCACGATACTTACTGCTCCGCTGTCTGGGTCAGTCACTTCTTCATTGCGGTTTATCATCGCATCGAGCGCATCAATGGCCGATTTAACCTCGCTTTTCGCTTGTATATCTGCCAGTCCTTTGGCGCAAAGCGCGGACAGGTGCTCGAAAACTTCCTTATTGAGTCCTGAGGATTTTCCGGCAAACCGCCGGTATTCCGACATGTTATGCCGGAGAACGGTTTCTGCTGAAACCCAGTCCGGATGATTCTTCGGCCGTTCGACCGAAAGCCCTGCAGGCGTTACTTTCTCATACATATATTCCTCGAATGGATAAAAGAAAGGCGGGAAAACCCGCCTTCAGCTTACTTCTTTTCACTTGAACTGTCATCTTTCGGTTTGTCGTCTACCTCGGCGTCCTTGGGCACTTCGGTGCTTGAACCTGGGGTAGAAGAGCCGGCGGCCTGCCCAGCGGCTCCTGCCGCATTTTGGGCCTCTTGGGCGGCCTTATAGAGCTTCTCGCCGATCTTTTGAGCCGCCTGGGAGAGTTCTTCGGTGGCCTTTTTGACGGCCGCGAGATCATTCCCATCCTTCACTTGCTTCAAGGCTTCAAGCTTTTCGAGGACGGGTTTGCGCTCCTCATCGGTGATCTTGTCGCCTGCGTCTTTGAGGGCTTTCTCGGTCGAGTACGCGAGGGTGTCGGCCATGTTCTTGGCCTCGATCATTTCTTTCTTCTTTTTGTCTTCCTCGGCATGGATCTCGGCATCTTTCTTCATTTTTTCGATCTCTTCCTTGGAAAGACCGGTACTGGACTCAATGCGAATGGACTGCTTCTTGCCCGTCGCTTTGTCCTCTGCATGCACCGAGAGGATGCCCGAGGCGTCGAGGTCGAATTTCACTTCGATCTGCGGAGTGCCACGAGGTGCCGGCGGAATACCGTCGAGAATGAAGCGCCCGAGAGATTTGTTGTCGGCCGCCATTTCGCGTTCTCCCTGGAGGACATGGATCTCGACGGAGGGCTGATTGTCAGCCGCGGTCGAGAAGACCTGGGAGCGAGAAGCGGGGATAGTGGTGTTCCTATCGATCAAAGGAGTTCGCACGCCACCGAGGGTTTCGATGCCAAAAGTGAGGGGCGTCACATCGAGGAGGAGCACATCCTTGACCGAGCCTTCAAGAACTCCGCCCTGGATGGCGGCGCCGATAGCCACCACTTCATCCGGGTTAACGGAGATGTTCGGCTTCTTCCCAAAGAATTTCTCCACCGTCTGAAGAACGAGAGGCATGCGGGTCATCCCGCCGACCATGACGATTTCATCGATGTCTCCGACTGAGAGCTTGGCGTCGGCCAAGGCCTTCTTCATCGGTTCGAGCGTTTGCTGTACGAGGTCGCCCACGAGCTCTTCAAGCTTGGCCCGAGTGAGCTTCATGACGAGGTGCTTGGGTCCGTCCGCGCCTGAGGTGATGAAGGGCTGATTGATTTCTGTTTCCATAGCGGTCGAGAGCTCGATTTTGGCCTTTTCGGCTGACTCCTTGATGCGCTGGAGAGCGAGCGGATCCTTGCCGAGATCGATGCCTTCCTGCTTCCGGAATTCGTCGAGTATCCAGTGAATCACTTTCTGGTCGAAGTCGTCACCCCCGAGATGGGTATTCCCATTGGTCGAACGGACTTCTACGGTGTCAGAAGAAACTTCGAGAACGGAGATGTCATAGGTACCTCCGCCGAGGTCGTAGACGGCGATCTTTTCGTCTTTCTTTTTGTTGAAACCGTAGGCCAGCGCGGCGGCCGTCGGCTCATTGATGATGCGTTTCACATTGAAACCAGCGATCTCACCCGCCTCCTTGGTGGCCTTGCGCTGGGCGTCGTCGAAATAGGCCGGGACGGTAATGACGGCATCCGTGATCTTTTCGCCGAGCTTTTCTTCGGCATCAGCCTTGAGCTTCTGGAGCACCATGGCCGCGATCTCCTGCGGGGTGTATTCCTTCCCGCCCATGACGACCTTCACACCTTCGCCCGCTTTGACGATCTTATAGGGCATGGTCTTCAAGTCTCTCTGCACTTCTTCGTCTTCAAACCGGCGTCCGATGAGACGCTTCACGGAAAACAGCGTGTTCTCCGGATTGGTCACGGCTTGGCGTTTGGCGAGGAGCCCGACGAGGCGCTCACCGATTTTACTGATCGCCACCATCGAGGGCGTGGTACGATTGCCTTCCTTGTTTTCGAGCACGGCGGGAGAGCCACCTTCGACGAAGGCCATAGCCGAGTTGGTGGTCCCGAGATCGATTCCGAGTGTTTTTGCCATATATTTGTGGTTACTTATTTGGTTACGTAATGAATGAATTATTTAATATCCTTCGACTGCACTCAGGATGACCATTTCGGATTACCTCACAGTCACTTTCGCTGCCCGCACGACTTTGTCACCGATGCGGTACCCTTTCTGAACGACTTTATCTATGATGTGTCCCCTCACTTCGACAGGCGGAGTGCCTTCGGTTTCCTCTCGTTTACTGTTTTCTGTTTCCTGCTGACTGCTTATCGCCTCATGCTGACTCGGATCAAACGGGTCTCCGGGATTCACCTCGATTAGCTTCACGCCATAGGTGCGGAGCACATCCTCGAACTGTTTTTCGATGTAGGTGATGCCCGTTACCCAGGGACTCCCCTTTTCTCCTTCGGGAACATGCGTCACTGCGGCGTGGAAATTATCGAGGATAGGGATGAGATCGGAAATGACGGCCTGGGTGAGGTGGGCCGAGAGTTCGGAGCGATCGCTTTGGATGCGCTTTTTGTAATTCTCGAAGTCCGCCTGCGTCCGCTTCCAGCTCTCCAGGTACTCCCCGGCCTTTTCTTCCCAGCCTTCGGTCTTTTCTTCTTCCGCCTCTCTTTCCTGAGGTTCTTCTGGCGTGAGAACTTCTTCCTTCTCTTTTTCAATTTTTTTCTTCTTTTCTTCAGTCATAGTTTTTATGTGAAATAAATGACATTTCCAGCGACGATGATGACAAGCGATGAACTCAGGAGTTTTTTCATATATTCAATTAGAGATTTGTTTCTCGCGTATTCCATGCGCTTGGGACCGATGATGGCGAGGATGCCGCGCTCGCCTTCGCTATTTTGGTACGGTGCCACGATCATGGCCATGTTGTTGGAGACTTCGGAAAGCGGATTCTCTTCGCCAATGTAAATGCGTGTTTCATCAGGCGAGAGTCCCTCGGCGAGGAAGATCACTTTCTCATCCAGGGTATCAAGCATCTCGACGAGCTGAGCCAGCGTGTCCATTTCTTGAAATTCTGGCTTCTCGATGAGCTCCTTCATCCCGAAATCAGAGAAGTCCTCCTTGCCAATAACGCCAGCCACAGCCAGGTTTCCCGAGAGCGTCGAGAGGAGTCGGGCGGTCGTCCGAGCCAAGCGCATGTGCTTGGCTTTCAGAATGAGGAATTCTTTTTCAAGATTCTCCTGCTCTTTATGAGAAAGCGGATACTCACGCATCATCTCGGACACATAATAGCGATAGCCCTGATCGGTCGGGATACGGCCCGCCGAGGTGTGCGGCTGATGGAGATAGCCCTCCTCTTCGAGTGCCAACATGTCGTTTCGAAGAGTCGCCGCGCTCACATCAAAATGGTACCGCTCCAAAAGGGCTTCCGAACCGACCGGCTGAGCCGTCTCGGTATAGAGCTTGACGATGGCTCCCAAAACTTCGCGTTGGCGCGTGTTCATACTTGTGAATCTATTATAAAAAGTGATTAGCACTCTGTCAAGTCGAGTGCTAATTTCAAAAAATGATGGCTTGAGAAAGCAAAAAAGGGAGCCTGTGGGGTTCCCTTTTCGAATCGCGGCTCTGCCGCGTGGTTATGTTTTGTTGCAACAGGCCTTGCATCCCAAACACTTGGGATCGCAGCCTTTGAAGAAGTTTCCGTACACATCTTCCCTGTCCATCCACTTACCTGGAAACTTGGGGCACTGGACGGCGTTTTCGGCGCGTGTGTGGACCGGATGAGGGGCGGTACCCATAACGAGGTTGTTGGTCGTCATGGCGGCGCTCACATCTCGGCCCGAAATTCGCGGTCAGCCTTGTCGGCGTTTGCGATCTGCCGACAGGCGCTTCGGTAGGTACAGGCTTCGCAGACGGTGTTATCGCGTACAAATTCGTACTGCGCCACATGCTTGAGCGTGTTCGTGCCTCCTTCTTTCTTGCAGTGAATCACATCGTCTTGCCTTACCCTCAGCTGAAGAGGCATAGCGCTTCCCTTTTTTTGTAAAGCGTTCTCAAGATGTTTTTTACTGCAATGAGCCGGTCAGCTCTTCGCTTTCTGGCAGGCTGACTGGCAGACCACTGCGCAGGAGCGGTTCGCCGGATTGAAGTGCTCGAGCGCCTTCACGACAGGAACGCGCGCTTGCACATGGGTCTTGGCCACCGCCTTCAGGCAGTAGATTCTTCCGGAGGTGACGCTTGGGGTTGCGATCAAAGGAGTTTCCTTTCTCTCTGGTTGTTAAGACTACTTTTCGGGCACAGGATCGTACCCGCCTGGGTGCCACGGATGACAGCGCGCGATGCGCCGAATCCCCATCCATGTTCCTCGGAACACTCCAAAGCGCTCGATGGCCTGATAGGAGTACTCTGAGCAAGTCGGATGAAAACGACAGAACCGCTCGGAAACGACATATCCGAGGATCCCATGATTGAGTGAAAGGGTCTTTTGATAGAGCCGGATCAGGAGAAGTACCGCTCGTTTCAACATGTCGGGAGTCTACTCCTCACTCCCTTTCTTTGTCAACCAAGATATGGCTTGATATAATCAAAGCAACATCAAAACAAATGCATATTCTGAAACACAAAGGCCTCACTTGGATTGATTTTGACAATCCCGGGACCGAGGACGTGAGCTATTTGCACGAGAATTTCAACATCCATCCGCTCGTGATCGAGGAGTTCGTGACGCCCACCTATCAGCCCAAGGTACTCCAGTACGACAACTGTCTTTTTTTCTCGATTCACATTCCCCTCTTTGATGCCAAGGAGCGGACCACCTACCCGGGAGAACTCGACATCATCCTTACCAAGGACCACCTCATCACTTCCCACCGGAAGCCTATTTATCAAATCCACAAATTCCTTGAGGAATTGGCCAATAGTGAAGGCAAGCGCCGGCTCTATTTTGAAGACTCCCCCGCCCATCTCCTCTACCAACTCATGGAGATCCTCCTCCACTCATGCTTCGGCCGCCTCAACCATGTCTCGGAGAAGCTCAATGAGATCGAACATGAAGTCTTTGCCGGCAAGGAAAAGGAGATGGTCTATGAGATTTCAGTCGTCAAGCGCGACATCCTCAATTTCCGCCGTACCCTCAAGCCTCAACGCACTATCATCGAATCCATCGTTTCTACCAACCACCCCTTCATCCCCAAGGGCTTGAAGCTCTATTTCCAGGATCTCATCGGCACCAACATCCGCCTCTGGAACATCCTCGAGAGCAACAAGGAAACCATCGAGGCCCTCGAGGCGACCAACAACTCGCTCCTTTCGAACAATCTCGAGCAGACCATGAAAGTGCTCACTATTTTCTCGGCGACGCTCCTCCCTCTCACGGCTTATTCCAACATGATTTCGATGAACACCAATGTTCCCTTTCTCACGAGCAAGTACGGCTTTGAGATCCATGTAGGGATCATGATTATCATCAGTCTTGTTACCATGTTTATCTTCCACCGCAAGAAGTGGTTGTAGAGGGAGGGTGAAGGTATAAGGGAAAAGGGTACAGTAGTGAAAGTTTTTTGGTACCCTTGCCTCCTCGGCCCTAAACCCTGTACCCTAAACGCTATGCTTACCCTCTACAATACCCTCACCAAGAAAAAGGAAGATTTCTCTCCTCTGACCCCAGGGGAAGTCAAAATGTATACCTGCGGACCGACTGTTTATAATTTCTATCACATTGGCAATTTGAGAAACGCCGTTTTCAACGATACGCTCCGACGAGTACTCGAGGCGGAGGGTCTGTCGGTGAAGCATGTCATGAATGTGACGGATGTGGGCCACCTCGTTTCCGATGGCGATGAGGGCGAAGACAAGCTAGAAGCCGGCGCGAAGCGTGAAGGGAAAACCGTCTGGGAAGTTGCCAAGATGTATACGGATGCCTTCAAGCGCGATATGGCTGCTTTGAATGTCTTACAACCAAATGTCGATCCGAAAAGAAAGGGAAGCCAAGAGCAAGGAGATTTCTATGCCCGCGCGACTGACTTCATTCCGGAACAGATCGAGATGGTGAAAATTCTTTTAGAAAAAGGTTTTGCATACCAAACGGCGCAAGCTATTTATTTTGAAGTCTCAAGGTTTGAGGATTACAGCCTTTTGAGCGGGCAAAAACTGACTGAAAAAGAAGCGGCAGTCCGTTCTGAAATTGTGACTGATCCAGATAAGCGTTCGCCGCATGATTTCGCTATATGGTTCTTTGCGGTCGGGCACTTTGCCTCGCATACGATGAAGTGGGAGAGTCCGTGGGGCGAGGGCTTCCCTGGCTGGCATCTCGAATGCTCCGCGATTATCCACGCAACACTCGGGGAGCCGATCGATATTCATACGGGTGGAATCGATCACATCGGGACCCATCACCCCAATGAAATTGCCCAAACTAAAGCGGCTTATGATAAGGAGCTTGCGCAATTCTGGGTGCACAATGAATTCATCCTGGTCAATGGCGAAAAGATGTCAAAGTCTAAAGGAAATTCATTCCTTCTTGAGGACATTCTCGAGCGCGGCTTTTCGGCCATGGACCTCCGGATGCTTTTCCTCAGCGCTCACTATCGCACGCAGATGAATTTCACCTGGGAAGCCATCGCTCAGGCCAAAGCCAATCGCGAAACGCTCATGCAAGCTCTGGAGCGCCTGAAAACAATGAAACAGGAAGATTCATCCACAAGCCCAGAAGATGCCTACGCCGAAGAAGTGACGAAGGCTCTCGAAGATGATTTGAATACTCCCCTTGCCCTTACCTGGGCTTTGAACATGGCCAAGTCGATCAACATCGGTACGAACAAAAATAAATCTGTTCGTCCAAACATGGTAAAGCAGTTTGAAAAAATTCTGTTTGATATTTTTGGTCTTACGGAGGAAGTAATCGTCATTCCTGAAGAGGTCACACAACTTGTTCATGAGCGTGATGAAGCGAGGAGAGCCAAAGATTTTCCTCGTTCCGATGAACTCCGGGCTGAGATAGAAAAGCTTGGCTTCATCGTCGAAGATTCCGTGATGGGCCAAAAAATAAAGAAATTGTAAAACGGGCAATCACTTGTGAGTGACGGCCCGTTCTAGTTCTTGGTAAGGAGGTAGATATGCTCATTGAGCGGCGCTTCCAGTGAGCGGAAAGCGGAGCGGATGCGCACTATCCCACTCGGTGGATACTCCTTCAGAAAGTATTGGAGGTGGATACGCTCTTGAAAGAAAAGGAGCTCTTCCCCGCGATCGAAAATAGGGATTTTGCACCAAGCGATGATGCGGTCCTCCGGGTAATGCGGATCGATGACATGGGCCGACTGACCGAGCGATCGGCGAAGACCCAAGCGTTCCTTCCAGAGGAGAAGTGATTGGTCGACGGAGAGTTTTGGCTTCCCGAAGAAAAGAAAAATACGATACTCAAGGCGAGTTCGAAAATTATCCGAGAGGCGAACGCCACTCGGTACATCGAGTGGCGCGTTCACGGATACTCTCCTGTGGAGAAAATGTTAATGAATAGTCAAAGAATAGCTTATTTCCACCATTCTGTCAAGACTGGGCCGACTGCCCTCTCCTCTGTATACTGAACATCTATGCCCGCCCCCTCAACCGAACACCTCCGCGTCCCTCCGCACAATATCGAGGCTGAGCAATCAGTCCTCGGTTCCTTGATGCTCGACAAAGACGCCATCATCAAAGTAGCTGACCTTGTGAAGGTGGGAGATTTCTACAAGGACGATCACAACAAGATCTACGAGGCCATGCTCGGGCTCTATGAAGAGCGCGAACCGATCGACGTCCTCTCGCTCGCCAATCGCCTCGAAGAGCGCGAGCTCCTCGAGCGCGTCGGTGGCTCCGGCTACCTTGCTTCCCTCGTGAACTCCGTCCCCTCGGCTTCCAACATCGTCCACTACGCCAAACTCGTTCAAAAGAAGTCACTTCTCCGCCGGCTCATTTCTTCAGCCGCTGAGATCGTCGAGATGGGCTATGACGAGAGTGAGGATGTTCAGGCTGTTTTGGACGAGGCCGAACAGAAAATTTTCCGCGTTTCGCAGAAATACATCCAACAGGACTTCGTCTCAATCAAGTCCATCCTCGAGGTTGCTTTCAACCGCATCGATGAGCTTCATAAGAGCGATCAGACTATGCGCGGCGTTCCGACGCATTTCACCGATCTCGACAATCTCCTCGCTGGTTTGCAAAAGTCAGACCTCATCATCATCGCCGCTCGGCCATCGGTTGGGAAAACTTCTCTGGCTCTCGACATCGCCCGCCAAGTGGGCGTCCATGCCAAGATCCCGGTCGGCGTCTTCTCACTTGAAATGTCCTCCGATCAGCTCATCGACCGCATGCTCGCCGCTCAGGCCGGAGTGGACCTCTGGCGCCTCCGCACGGGAAAGCTTCGAAGTGAGGGGCCAGAGAACGATTTTGAAAAGATTTCCGATGCCATGGGCGTGCTTTCCGAAGCCCCTATCTTCATCGATGACTCAGGAAGCCTCAACATCATGGAGATGCGCACCATGGCGCGGCGCCTTCAGGCTGAACACAATCTTGGCCTCATCATCATCGACTACCTCCAGCTGATGGAAGGCCGTTCCCGCTCGGGCGATAACCGTGTCCAGGAAATTTCCGAGATTTCTCGTGGTTTGAAGCAGCTCGCTCGCGAACTGAACATCCCCGTCATCGCCCTCTCCCAGCTCTCCCGCGCGGTCGAAGCCCGCCCTGACCAAAAGCCCAAGCTCTCCGATCTCCGTGAATCCGGTTCCATCGAGCAGGATGCTGATGTCGTTATGTTCCTCTACCGTGAGGACCGCGTCCGGCCGGACTCCCCCAACAAAAACATCGTGGACATCATCGTGGCCAAGCACAGAAACGGCCCCATCGGCCAGATCCAGCTCTACTGGGAAGAGAATTTCACGACCTTTAAGTCTCTCGAGAAAACTCACGCCGGTAGTTAGCACCTACGCAAGTTCATGAGTGAATAGGTTTATAATAGAGGAGAGAGGGATTTGTTAACGCGTTAACCCGTCAGCTGGTTCATAAAAACAAACATGCATTACCCCAAAGCTTTCCAAGCGCTCATCGCGCATTTCTCCAAGCTTCCCTCCATCGGCCCAAAAATGGCCGAGCGTTTGGTGCTCCACCTCTTCAAGCAGGACGAGGAGAAGCTTCTCTCCTTTGCCGAAGCCCTCGAAAACCTCAAGCACCTCTCCACCTGCAAGCGCTGTTTCCACATTGCCGAAAGCGAGTTCTGCGAATTCTGCTCGGATCCGAGGCGGGATGAAAAATCGCTCTGCGTGGTGGAGGAACCCATGGATGTCATCGCCATCGAGCGTACCGGAAGCTTCCAGGGCCTCTACCATGTCATCGGCGGCACCCTCGACCCGGGGGAAACCGAAAATGGCAAGGAGCTCCATGTCTCCGAGCTCCTCGAGCGAGTGAAGAAGGACTCAGTCCAAGAAGTTATCCTCGCAACCAACCCGACTACCGAAGGTGACCTGACGGCCCTCTATCTCAAAAGCAAATTGAAAGAGTATCCGGTCAAGGTGACGCGCATCGCGAGAGGTCTCTCTACCGGTGGCGACATCGAATACGCCGATGAAGTGACTCTGACGAGCTCCTTGACAAATCGCCAGGAACTGGTATAATACTGGCGTAAAGGTTACAGTCCTTTTTTTATTTCAAACCACACAGGAGGATCTTCTTGAGTACCCTGCTTGCAATCGGTGGTATGTTCACCCCGGAAGAAATTCACAACCCAGGACAGTTTCCGTCTCAAAAGCGGTTTCTGACCTTCGACAAAACAGGATTGATGAATTTGCTTCCCCACTCCGGAGAAGCTCTCGTCATCGACCTCGTCTACCTCGATCTCCTGGAGAAAGACGCCATAGGTTTTCTCCATGTCGGCGGTCCGAACTGTCACCTCTTGCACGGGCACTTCGGCATCATGCCCGGTCATTGGCTGTTCGAGTTCGCTAACCTGACCTGCGCCGCGCTCGGCCTCTCCCTCTTGGGCGCTGAAAGAAAGACCCGGGGAGACGAGAAGAAGCCAACCGTTCTTCTCACGGGAGCCGACGGCATCCGCAATCACAGGAAAGCCGTTCCGGGCGACGAGATCCGATGCAATGCCAGCTTTCTTCGTCAAGATCGACGCGAGATCTTCTTTTCTGCTGAAATCTACAATGCGGCAACCAAAAAGAAGATCTGCTCGATCAAGGAGATCAGCGGAACCGCCCTCTAGAACATTCGCACTAATTGATGACTTCGTTGTGGATGCGTAGGATAGAAAAAGCCCGCTCGGGGAATCTCGAGCGGGTGCTTTTTTTCTTCGGAAGATTCTTTAGAGAGCAACTTTGGTGATTTCGATCTCGGTATAGTCCTGGCGGTGCCCATAACGGGTCAATTCGCGCTTCTTGGCCTTGAACCGGATGCCGGTCACCTTCTTGCTTCGGCCATGAGCGACGACTTTCCCCGTGACATTGGCTTTAAGCGAGGGCATACCGACTTGGACGGCCTTTTCGTCTCCAACGAGGAGAATTTCAAATTTTACGGCTTTGCCTTCTTCGAGGTCGAGCTTGGGGACCTTTACCTTCTGCCCCTCGGTCACCTTGAACTGCTTGCCGCCCGTTTCAATAATCGCAATCATAAAAGTGTCATTTGAGTACTGGGTTACTGTAGCCGATTCTCACTCCCCTGTCAAACCCCCAGCCTACTCCAAAATGGCTTTAATCCGCCGGACACCCGCCGAAGAAGCCTCTTCCTTGATGATCTTGAAGGTACCCCGGATAACCCCTGTATTGGCGACATGTGGGCCCCCACAGAGCTCCTGGGAATAGATCGTGCCATCGGCTGCTTTCACCTGATAGACATTCACTTTTTCCGGGTACTTTTCCCAAAAACTCCCCTCGACACCAGCTTCCTTGGCCTTATCTTTTTCCATCACTTCGATGCTCACCGCACACCCCTTTTGAATCGCCTCGTTCACATAGGATTCCACTTGGCGGAGAATCTCGGAGTCTACTTTTTGTGGGTAGGTAAAGTCAAAACGCGTCCGCTCCTCGGTAATATTGGATCCAGCCTGATGGACTTGGGGCCCCAAGTATTTCCGAAGGCCAGCCAGCATGAGATGCGTCGTCGTATGGAGCATGGTCGTCTTCTCGCTCGTGTCTGCCAAACCGCCCTTAAACTTGCCGGCGGAAGCGGTACGAGACAGGTTCTGGTGTTTTTCAAATCTTTCGTTAAACTTCTGCGTTAACTTTTCTTCATCATAATCAATTCCTCGGCGGCGCAGTTCTTCGAAAACTAACTCTAATGGAAAACCGTATGTCTGATAAAGATCAAAAATTACATCAGTAACCTCATCATTAGGATACAGATTTGCTTTCTGAAGCTCATCTCCAACTTGTTTTATCCAGTAATTTCCTTCAGGATTGCTGAGGAATTTTTCAAGTCTATTCAAACCTCTTTCGAGAGTCTCATGAAACTTTCCTTCTTCCTTCTTCAATTCCTCGAGAATCCTCTCTTTGTTCGTTCGGACTGAATCATACACATCTTTAAATTTTTCAATGAAAAGGGCTGCAATGTTAGCAACAACAGGCTCCTCATACCCCATTCGAGAGAATTCACGAATTGAACGGCGAATTAAGCGCCGTAAAATATATCCCTGTTCAACATTCTTCGGGATGACGCCATCTGCAATCATATGCATAGCTGCCCGTAGATGGTCAGCAATGATTCTCGCTGATCTCTCGCTGTATTTTTCTCCAACTCGTTTTCTAATCTCTTCGAGAACATTGGCAAACGCATCGGTTTGATAGACATTTTTCAGACCGTTCAGGGCTACAATAGCTCGTTCTAAGCCCATCCCCGTGTCAACGCAGGGTGCTGGTAATTTTTCTAAGGTATTTTCGTCCACGCGATTATACTGCATGAAGACGTTGTTCCAAATCTCCATCCACTCTTTTGAATGGCTTTTTTTGTTGCCCTGAGGCTTTCCTTCACCTACCCAATAAAAAATCTCGGTGTCTGGTCCACAAGGTCCAGTGGGGCCGGCTGCCCACCAGTTATCTTCAGCAGGAAGGTAGGCAATACGCTCAGCTGGCATGTCGAGTGACCGCCAGATTTCTGCCGATTCTTCATCCCGCGGAGCATTTTCATCCCCCTCAAAGACCGTCACTGATATCATCTTTGGATCGAGTCCCAACCAATGCGGATCAGTCAAAAATTCCCATGACCACTGGATAGAC
This sequence comes from Candidatus Moraniibacteriota bacterium, assembly GCA_040006815.1. Lineage (GTDB taxonomy): Bacteria > Patescibacteriota > Minisyncoccia > Moranbacterales > UBA1568 > JBDTWF01. The sequence continues at coordinate 19,324 of JBDTWF010000104.1, forward strand.
TCTTTTTTGAAATAGTCACCCAAGGACCAGTTGCCGAGCATCTCAAAAAAAGTCAGATGAGCA
>JBDTWF010000105.1:0-6664 GCA_040006815.1 Candidatus Moraniibacteriota bacterium
CCTCGTCCATGCCCGGGAAGCAGGTTTCCGAGCGAGCACTGGGGAACTCATCGCTAATATCGATGCTGATACGATCCTGCCCCCACAGTGGATAGAGAAGGCAGAGAGGTATTTTGATCGTGACCCCCAGGTTGTTGCTGTGAGCGGCCCTTATATTTATCACGATCTCTCATGGCTCATCAATGTCGGAGTGTGGTTCTTCTATCTTATAGGCTATGTGGGCCATCTCTTTCATCGCCTACTCGGACATTCGGGGACGCTTCTCCAAGGGGGAAATTTTGTTCTTCGCCGGAGTGCCCTCGTCCAGGTCGGTGGCTATGACCTTGACTATCATTTTTGGGGTGAGGACACGGCGATCGCCATGAAAATCGGGAAAGTAGGGAAGATCGTTTTTACTTATCGGCTTCCCATGTACACTTCGGGTCGGCGACTCCAGGAAGAAGGAGTCCTCACTATGGCTGGCCGCTATGCTCTCAATCATGTCTCCACGATCTTTTTCCGGCGGCCCTTAAGTAAAGAAGTGCGGCATATTCGGAAATAGAGAGAGTATTGTTTTTGCGGGCGCCTTCTCGTAAGATAAGCAATGGATTCTATGCAACCGAAATTCACCGAACGCTACAAAAAATACTGGAGCCACCGAGACTTTGCCTTTTCATCCCTCATAGGCCTGCTTCTCCTTGTGTTGAGCCTCACGGCCAATCACTTTGCCAGTCTCTACGCTACCCGTGAAGCGAGTAGCGCCGTCACGGATCTCCTTCTCGACAATCTCCCCGTTATGCAGGTTGAGTGGATTGTCAATGATGCAGCGGCTTTGTTCGGCTTCTTTATGGCTTTCCTTCTCCTCTGGCAACCACGGCGCCTTCCTTTCGCCCTGAAATCGACCGCTCTCTTCGTCTCCATCCGAGCACTCTTTATGATCTTCACTCACCTGGCTCCCTTCCCCGAACGCCTGGTCCTTGATCCGAATGATTTTTTTGGCGCGCTTACAACGGGTGGAGATTATTTCTTCTCTGGTCACACCGGTCTCCCATTTCTCTTCGCTCTCATTTACTGGCAGGAGAAGTCCGTCCGGTATGCCTGCCTTACTGCTTCTCTTATCCTCGGAACGGGAGTCATCCTGGCTCATCTCCATTACTCCATCGATGTCTTCGCGGCTTACTTCATCACCTACGGCATCTTTGTCCTGACCCAGCGCCTCTTTGCCAAGGACTACTTTGTCTTCTCGGAAAAGGGATTGCCACCCGAGGCCACTCTTCCGCGCCGCTTCTGAAGATGAACGAACCCCTCTCCCGGTTTCTCGCCATCCTCTCGCTCACTCTTCTGGCCAACGCGAGGAATAAAATGGACATTCTGAAGGCTCTCAGTCTTCGGACCAGCACGGTGTGGGAGATTAACCTTGCCCGTTCCCGGGGACTGTAGCGACATTCACCCCCCTTCGTTCACCCGCCAGTAAGGAATCTTTTCCTCACTGGCGTTTTTTTATTCCACCGAATACTCCAAAAGTGTTAGAATGCAAGCGTAAATTCCTCAACCCTCCCTCTATGAAACAGAGCATGAACACGGACGAGAATCGCGACTCTCGCCAGAAACCCGGAACCAAGGAGGCCAAGAAAAAAATCGGGAGTATGTACCAAGCCCATCGGCTTGAGGGGAAGGTGGAGAATCGAGGTATCAAAAACATCGGCAAGCAGGCCAAGAAGCCGGCGCACAGAAAATAGTCTTTTCTCCAGCTTTGGAGTGGGAAAGCTGAAAGAAGTCAGTCTCGTGAGGGGTTGACTTTTTATTGAAAATATGCTATCATACTAAGTCAGTATTTGATGGTTCTTTTCACTCGCCCAAGGGAGGTAGTATGCACGATGCAATCGAAGCCCCACCCCTCAGCAATGAGGAGTTGTCCCAAATTGCATGGACGCTCGGCAACAAGTATCTGCGCGAGCGGGACTTCAAGTTCCGCCGGGCCCGCCAAGTGCTCTATGCTCTGGCGGCGGTGTCGCTCCAGGGACGCCTTCTCATTCTGTCCCAGGAGCTTTCGCCCATGAAGGATGTCATCTCCTCTCGGGAATCGTCATCGTCGCTTCGGGCGACGGCCGAGCTGTGCGATGACCTCCGGAATGTCAGCATGGGGGCACTCCTCCAGAAGGGCAATGGTGTCAAGGCCTTCGTCAGCGTGCTCGATGCGCTCGTCTTTGCGCTCGAACACACAACGAATATCAACTCGGCCGGCGAGAGCCAGAACATCCTGGCGGTCCTCTCGCACCAGGCCCGGCAACTGGTGGCGGACAAGATCATTTCGATCTCTCGCCACCCCCGGTACAAAGGGGTTGCCTAGAGCCTTTCTCTCTTCGACCCGTGTAGCCTCACTGCTCCACGGGTTTTTCTTGACGCGGAGAGAAAAGTATGACAAAATTATTCCCACAGTTCCTTTTTCTTTCATACATTCCACGGAGGAGACATGGATGCACGGGTAGCGGGAACCGAGCTGGATTTCTCGCGCAAAGAAGGAGAGCTCCTGAGAATAATCGTCGCCATGATCGACAGTCAGTGTATCGCCTATATGGGTATGCAGACACCCGAGTACATCAAGGCGAGGAGCTTTCTCTTCTGTTTGAATCGAGTCATTGCTGTCGAACGCGCGCTCGAGTTGTATCGGATACTCCGGGTCCAGGTCAACCTCAATATTCTTCCTAGCAAAAAGGAGGCCAAAGATCGGAATGCCCACATCCGGGGGGACATCTCGGTGCTCATCAAGAGAGTCCGTGCGCTGCCGCACAGGAACACAGCGGAGAGCGAAGACTGGGCCATTTGGAAAACTCTCCAAATGCTTCTCCTGTGTTTCGGGATCGATCGGGATATCGGTCCCAGGCATCGCGGCAAGAAGCATATCGATCGACTGGTAGAGGTCGCGCAGGAATACATCCTTCAGCTGGGTTACTCGTCGCAGGAGGAGATCACAGGTGCGAATTTGAAGAAAAACGAGTAAGTACCAACACTCACCCGGGAGGCAACACCTCGCCGGGTTTTTTTATCCAAAAAGCCTAACCCTTGCTTTTTTCCCAAAACCTTGCCATAACGAGGAGGTCCGGCCATGAAGAAGAATGGCTTTTTACAACCGAAACAACAAGAGTGAGGGTTGAGATATGGCAAGCGCGAGAAAAAGCAGTAAGGGAAAAGGCCGAAACAACGGTTTGAGAAAGCCGCCAGCTCCGAGGACTGTACCGAGCGTTGTGAGGTTTTCGCAGGAAGATCTGGTGTTCGGCACTCGTTCAGTGAAAGGGCTTCGGCTCCAGGGTGAAGACCAGGGGAAGCTATTCCTCCTTGATACCAATGTATTTCTGCATGATCCGTCGTGCATGTATCGCTTCGAGAACAACGATGTTTTTCTTTGCATCTATACCATGGAGGAGCTCGACAATCACAAGCGAGGGAATCTCGAGATCAACCGGAATGCTCGGCTTGTCTCGAAAATGCTTGATGAATTGACCGCCACCAAGGAAAACGGCTCATTCGCAACCGGTTTTTCCCTCGCAAAGGTATCAAGCGGGATTGCCACGGGGAGACTTTTCATTCAGACCGATTACGAGGAAATGGCAATTCCACCGGGCCATCAGAACGGCAAGGTGGACAACCTGATCATCGCGTATACGAAGCACCTCCAGAGGAAGAATCCGCGTCGCCGCGTCAGACTCGTGTCCAAAGACATCTACATGCGCATCAAGGCCCGAGCGAACAATGTAGCCGTCGAAGACTACAAGAGCGACAAGGTGATGGAGGATACGGATCTCCTGTACCCCGGAACACTGGAGCTTCCTCTCGATTTCTGGGACAAACACGGCAAGGGAATGGAGTCATGGAAGCAGGGGAGTCATAGCTACAGTCGCGTGAGCGGTTCCTTGGTTCCGACACTTCTTGTCAATCAGTTCGTGTACCAAGAACTTCCCAAGCCGTTTTCTGCCGTGGTGAAGGAGCTCGATGGGAAGACGGCGGTCTTGCAAACGACCACCAACTACACAGTCGATAAGAACAATGTCTGGGGAATCACAGCGAGGAACCGCGAGCAAAATTTTGCCCTCAATCTTCTCATGAATCCCGAAATCGACTTTGTGTCGCTCTCGGGTCAAGCTGGGACGGGCAAGACCTTGCTCACGATCGCGGCCGGCCTCATACTGACGCTCGAATTCAAGGTGTATACCGAGATCATCTTCACACGGGTGACGGTGCCCGTCGGCGAGGACATCGGCTTCCTCCCGGGAACGGAAGAGGAGAAGATGAATCCGTGGATGGGCGCCCTCGATGACAACCTCGATGTCTTGAACGGAGGGAATCCGACCAAGCATGACAATGCCGATCCGGCGTGGGGGCGGGCGGCGACGCGCGACCTCATCCGGAGTCGCATCAAGGTGAAGAGCCTGAACTTCATGCGCGGCCGCACTTTCCTCAACAAGTTCGTCATCATCGACGAGGCCCAGAACCTGACGCCCAAGCAGATGAAGACGCTCATCACGCGTGCCGGTCCCGGCACCAAGATGGTCTGCCTGGGCAACATCGCCCAGATCGACACACCCTACCTGACCGAAGGCTCATCAGGTTTGGCCTATGTCGTCGACCGCATGAAGGGCTGGTCGCATAGCGGGCATGTCACCCTGCAACGGGGTGAGCGCAGTCGCCTCGCCGACCACGCCGCCGAAGTTCTGTAGTCTTTCAAAGGAGCCTCACTGGCTTCCTCACGCCCCGCCGGCCTCATCGCCGCGCGGGGTTTTTTCTTTGGTTTGAAAAAGGAGAGGCAGGCGTGTACAATAAAGAAAAAACAGCATGAAACAAAAACGCTCCAATATGTCGGTATTGCGTTACTTTTCCAAGAACTTGGCCGTCGTGGTCGGCATCGTCCTCATTTGGCGAGGCGTTTGGCTTCTCCTGGATGCGTTTGAGAACCGAGTCCTCGGTGGCCACTCCCTGTGGACCATTGTAGGCGGCATCCTTATCGGCCTTCTCATCCTCTATCTTCCGGATCGCGATCTCAAGGAACTCGAACGCCTTTAAATCAACACTATGGACGCTTCTCCCTGGTACGCCAATCTCATCAAGCCTGCCTTCGCTCCACCGGCTTGGCTCTTTGGCCCGGTGTGGACGGTGCTCTATGTCGGTATCGCCGCTTCCTTTGGCTCTGTCTTCTATCTCTTCTACCAGGGGAAGCTTTCCGGCTGGGTGGCCCTCCCATTCGTCTTGAATCTTGTCTTCAATCTCGCCTTCAGTCCCATTCAGTTCCGGCTCCAGAACAACATTCTCGCCGCCATCGACATCCTGCTCGTCCTCGGAACCCTCATCTGGGCGCTTATTGTCATTCACCCGCATGCCGCCTGGGTCAGCTACATCAACATTCCCTATCTCCTCTGGGTCTCTTTTGCGACGCTTCTTCAGCTCAGCGTCACCTGGCTCAACCGGTAGTGTATGATGCGCGCCGTTGTCGTCCACGATCGAATGCAGAAGCACTACCGCTACCTGCTTTCCGAAAAGCCAGGGAAGAATTTCCATCCGGATTTCCAGCCGGACCTCACGCCAAAACAGATGCTCACGCTCGGCGTTTTCGGCGGGAAGTATATGACTGACTGCGGGGGGGAATTTCCCGTGGATTGGTTTGCCCGGGCCAAGCTCAATCCGGAAAAACACGATCCGAAGCTAAATTATTTCAAAGTGAACGCCAGTCAGCCATTATCCGTCTGGCGCAAAAAAGGATGGCTCTCTCCTGACGATCCGCGCGGCTGGTTCCAGTGGTACTGTCGCTATTACATGGGCCGGCGCCTGCCGGGGGAGGACGAGCGCCAGATTAAGAGATGGCGCGCCATCCGCCGGCACATGGCGCAGATAGGGCGGCATTGCCGTCCGGGCGATTTTGCCTGCCGGCCACGCCAGCGTCAGGCCCTTCTCCACTGGGCCTACGATTCGCGCCGAATCTGAAAAATCTGTGTGCCTCTTTTTGGGAAAGAATGAAAGAACTCAGAAGGGGACACCCCTCGAACTCTCAATACAAAGATGCGATGAAACACAAGCGCTACAATATCGCCATTATCCCGCCAGAAGGAATCGCCGAGCAGGCGATGACGCTGAGCCGCGCCCTCGCGCCCTACAACCCACTCTTCACGCTCGACGGGAAGACGCTTTTCCCGCACATTTCGCTCTATCATGTCTCTCTTACTGAGGAGGTCCTCGATGTGGTCGTGGAGCGGCTCGAAAAGACGCTCGCCACCATCCACTCGTTTCCTCTCAAGCAAGAGACCTATTACCCCAAGGAAGGGGTGTGGATCGGCGTGCGCTATGTGAAAGACAAACCCATCCTTGACCTCCACTCCCTCGTCATCGCCGCAGTGCGTGATCTGCGGGTCCCAGAGAAAAGCCAGCGCTATGAAGCCGAGTGGCAGGAACTCTCACTCGCCGAGCGCAAGGAAATCGAGTATTGCGGGTGGTCGTCCGCTTTCGCACTTTATTCGCCTCACCTCAATTTTTCCAAGCTCGAGATTCCCTACGCAGGTCTCCTCGCCGAGCTCCCGGTGTACGACTTTTCCTTTGAGGTGACGGAGATCGGGCTCTATGAGATTGGGAAGCAAGGCACCTGTACCCGCCTCCTTGCCGCCCTCCCGCTCGTCGTGGCCCCAGAGATTCAGGAGTCTTG
>JBDTWF010000106.1:0-6456 GCA_040006815.1 Candidatus Moraniibacteriota bacterium
CGTGAACGATCGTCCCTACATGGAATATTTCAAGACCTTCGAACAGCGTGAAGCCGCCGTTGCTCCCTTGAAGGCCGTTGGCAAGGAAAACGTCAAGGTTTCCATCCACATCATGGGCGGCGGTCTCTCAGGACAGGCCGATGCCGTCAAGCTCGGTATTGCTCGCGCGCTCATCATCCATGACCCTCTCTTTCGTCCGGCTCTCAAAGCCCAGAAGCTTCTCACTCGCGATCCACGCTCCGTGGAACGCAAGAAGCCGGGTCTCAAGAAAGCGAGACGAGCCCCTCAATGGTCGAAACGCTAGTTTCGAACAGTGAGGCGTAAAAGGGGTCGGGAAAACGGATAGAGTTTTCCCGTTTGCGGAGAGCAGTGAGTCTGCGAATGTTGAGAACGGAGGCGCTCTCAAGGAGCGAAGCGACCCTCAATGGAGCAAGCGTTAAGCTTAGGCGCAAGCGCTAAAGATTCGATACTTTCCAAATCCGCCCGAAAGGCGGTTTTTTGTTTGGTAAATGTATTGACGGCAGGAGTGAAAGTTGGTATAAATTCCTCACGCTGTGTGGCGTGAAACGAGGAGGGCGTTCCATGGACGGAAAAAGCTACGAGGATCGGATCGCTGAACTCGATCGAAAATTCGGTTCAGGCCAGGGCGCGACCAAGGAGCGGAGAAAGCTTCAAGCAAAAATCGAGGCCCGGGATCAGAATTTCCAGCCCGCGAGGGACCATCCTCCCGAACCGATGGAGAAGAGGAATGCAGCGCGCCGACAGCAGGGGAAGGAGAGTAAGCGGACTCACCCTTCCGGGAGATTCATCTACAATACGCCCTGGGGAAAACTTCCCAAGCCGGAGTATCCCTAGGTAATGCAACAACTTGAGAGACCGTCGCTTCCCGCGTGGAGGCGCCGGTCATTTTTTTAGAGTCCGAAGAGGCCTTGAGTGGCGGGGAAGATGATCGAAGCAGTATCAATCCCGGGTTGGACGAAGAAGAGAAGGTTATCCGAGAAGAGGGGAACGATTTGAGTGGGGACGACGGAGAGCGTCACGATATCCGAGATGACCCGGCGGTCGCGGTTGTCGAGCTCGATCATTTTGACATCTTTCCCTCGATTGAAGAGGACATGCTCATAGTCTTCGGTCCACTGGATATTGTCGATTGGGTCCGAGAAGCGGGCGATTTGGGCGGTTGAGTTTTCTTGTCGCTCAGGTTGCACTTCCCAGGCCCGGGTGAAGTAAACATCCATTTCATTCTTACTAAAGAAGAGGAGTTTTTTCCCGTCATTGGAAAACTGCACGCCTGAGACATTGCTTCCGAGTTCTTGGAAACCGTAGTTTTTCTTGGAAGCCGCATTATAAACGAAGAGACGCCGTTCACCTCCGCGCTCGAGGAGAGCGAGGCGGTCATTGTCATAGACGATGAGAGAGGCGGGCGTCTCGCTCGGTGAGGCAGGAGGAGAGAGGGTCACCTGAGTGAGCGTCTCGGCGAGGGTGCCCTGGCGGAAACGGAGCACGCTTCCGTCTTCGAGTCGGGCTATGTAGATGAAACTTCCGGAGATGTCGTAGGCCTTTACTTTTCCCACCAACAGTTCGGTGGAGCGATCACTCTCGAGATTGAGGCGATAGAGATTGTCGTCGGCCAAAAAAAGGAGTGTGTACCTTTCGCCCGGATCCCATCGGACGCCCATGATGCGCGTGGCCCTCCAGAGATCGCGGAGGAGCGTGGTCTCGCCCGTCTCGAGCGTGACGATCATCGGCTCAATTTTTCCGTCGCTCGTGAGCGGGAGAATGAGGCGCTTCCCATCGGGTGACCATTCGATGTTTTCGTACGAAGCGGGATCAAATCCGTACGACGCGCTCGCAAAGACCTCGTGGCTGGTCTTCGTATCCCGGTCATAGACGACGATGCTCGTGCTACTCTCAGATCTTTTCACGAGGACGATGAGCGTGCCGCCCGGCTCGGGGAAGGCTTTGACGCTCCCGGTGCTCCCAGCAATCGTCTCAAAAGCATAGGACTCCTCTGTTAGGAGGACATTCCAGAACTCGGTGGAGCGTCCGCTCTGAACGATGGCCTTTTTCCCCCAGCTTCGGTAGCCTGGCGCGCTGACCTCGATGAAGTGCTCGCCCGGCATGAGGCCGGCTACATGGATGGAGTTATTGAGGATGCCGAGGCGCTGAGTGGGGAGGAGCTCTCCGTCGACGGTGATGGAGACGTTCTCTGGGATAGACTTGACCGTGACGGATCCGGAATAGACGAAGATGCCCCGGTCAAAGTTGAATCGGTAGCCGAAGGCAAAAAAGAGGACGAGGGAAGCCGTCATGAAGAACCCGAGGACAAAGGTCCAAAAAAGAAGACGCCGGAAATGATGGTAGGAGAGCATGATGAGGGGAGCATAACACATGGAAATGGCTCCGACAAGGGAAAATCTGGCCATTTTCTGGACAAAGTTTCTTTTGACACCCCCAATTCTCGGGTGCTAGACTGCGACCATAAATGCGCATCGGGCCTCTCGGGAAATCCTGTAAACACTTGTATGTTTGACCGCCTGACCTCTCTCGTGTCCTTCCCCCAAGCGCTTGCCGGGGACCTCTCGCTCATCCTGCTCTTCGTCGGCCTCTCTCTCCTCATGGGGTTCATCTTCGGGCGCTACAAGCTCGTCAACATCCTCATCAATATTTACATCGTGGTGGCCATCATCGGCATCCTTCCGCCGGACTGGCTCGACTTCAGTATCTACGCGCGCGCCTTTGCCTTCCTCGGGCTCCTCGGCTTTCTCACCGCCATCGATCAGTGGCTCTTCGACATTCACCTCACCAGCATGGGGACGGACATCTTCTGGCGCTTCTTCGTCACTTCATTTCTCGTGACGGGCGCCGTCCTCTCGACTTTCTTTTCCTTTCTCCCTAAGTCCTTGGCCCTGAAGTGGATCACGCCGACTCTCTATGACTATGTGGCTTCCGAGTGGGCGCTCCTCTTCTGGCTCATCGTGCCGCTTTTCTCGCTTTTCGTCATCAACAAACGCCTGCGCTAGCATTGACCGAAAGTGTTTTTTGTTCTATCGTCACCTGTTACTGGATCTTTTACATTTCAATCAACCGAGAGAGGAGGGGCCATGTTTTCTATCATCCGTTTCAACTTCAATGTGTTCTTTGGTGCGGCGAATGATTTCCTCAATGTGATGGGCATGAGAAAGGAGACCATCGCTCCGGGAGTCCAGAAAATGGTGTGGTGGGTCAATGGGAGTCGATGGTATGTTTTTGAAAATCTCCCTACCGGTAACTTCACGCCCGCGATCGTTCTGGACCTCTTGGGGGGATCCAGTTTTTTCACCAAACGACGCTTGCGTGTGGAGGTATTACCGGAGATGATCTCACTCTTCAATATCGAGATCGAGGCACCCTGGTCTCTGCAACCCTTCATGAGTTTTGTCGGGAGCAAGGTATATCTCGTGGTGAGCAGTCCGTCCGCACTCCAGGCTTTTGACTGGGACGGTCTCGCCGTGGATATGGGTCGTTGCTTCGCCCTCCCGAACGATGTTTCGGTCTAGGGATCGAGACCAAGAAATACATTTCGCCTGAGACGGGTCTGATTTTGTACCATCGGACCCGCTTTTTTATTGCAAAAATGGAAATGAAGCAAAATGAAAACCGCACCCTGGAGCATAGTCCGGGGTGCGGCGAGCGGTTAGGCATCATCGTAGCTATAATTTTTCGGTGTTTTTTTCCCGGCGCCTCTGTATTGCCACGATGAGGGCAATCGCGGCGATCGGAGCGAGGAGAAAAACGAGCGTAATAATCTCGAGACTGCAGTTTTTCCCGCCGCCCAAGCAGGCTGTGGCAATCGTCGGAATACCATGGAGTATTGCGACCCCGATGAGAAGAATACTCATGATAATGAAGGCTCTCCACAGCAGATAGTACAAGATTTTCATGGTTTGTCCCTAACTCAATTTGTGGTAACCGTCACTCCAAGCCCAGAATTCTTTTTCAGAAAGAGGATTGCCGAGAAGACGAAGAGTGACCGCCATGTCCGCCTCATCCATGGTGAGGAGTTCAGGGAAGACGGTGTAATTGCCGGCGCGGAGCTTTTGTATGACACTCAAATAGTGCGAACCATTGGGGGAGTCAGACATGTTTGATTCTCCGGCTGTGAATGGTTGGGTCGCGAGTCCCAGTTGTTAAATGACCAATAACTGGAAAGACTAGTGTTTTCTTGATCTTTTGTCAATTCTCGGATAACAAAAGCCGCACACAGAATAGTTATTCTTGGGTGTGCGGCCAGTAGCGGGAGGGGCTAGTAGTGGCCGAAGTGCCACTGGAACCTCCCTATTTGATACCTCTCGCGCAGGGTCCTCCCCGGCGTATGAAAGGCCACAAGAAGCGGAGTAAACCACCTGAAAGATGCCAGCGAGCGTCCGAAAAAGATGCGCGCGTACATGAGACTTCTCCCTTGCTTCGAGGCGCGAACGGACGGGTCGCGGTTCCCGTATGAGCCGATGGCTCATTTCACTACAAATCCATTATATCATAAAATTTATTAAATGTCAACTATAAAAAAGAGCCCCTGAGCGACCCGGAAAAAGACGCTTGACAGCCCCCAAAAGACTCCCTATACTGGGTAAGCAATTAGAGAAGAAGTATCTTCTCTTTTGTTTTTCTCACCAAACTTTTCGGGGAAAAAATACCTTAAAAATCAGGTTACAAATTGAGTCAGCTAATCACAGTTTTCTGTGGTTAGTCCTAATGGTTGCCGATTGACCCGTGCGGGTTGAGAGGCGACCAGGAGTAGCAATACTCCAAAACTCTTCTATTCAAAATGAAGTGCATAGCGTAAAAACTGTGGCACTTCCTTATTGAGAGTTTGATCCTGGCTCAGGATGAACGCTGGCGGCGTGGATAAGGCATGCAAGTCGAATGGGTTTAGACCCATGGCAAACGGGTTCAGATAACATAGGAATCTACCTCAGAGTCGTGGATAATCCGGAGAAATCCGGGATAAGACGCGATACGCTCTACGGAGCAAAGGTTTACCGCTTTGAGAGGAGCCTGTGTCCTATCAGCTTGTTGGTGAGGTAAAAGCTCACCAAGGCTATGACGGGTAGGGGGTGTGAGAGCATGGCCCCCAACATTGGAACTGAGACACTGTCCAAACACCTACGGGTGGCTGCAGTCGAGAATATTCCACAATGGACGAAAGTCTGATGGAGCGACGCCGCGTGCAGGATGAAGGCCTTCGGGTCGTAAACTGCTTTTGTAAGGGAAGAATGCAGATGACGGTACCTTACGAATAAGAGGTTACTAACTCTGTGCCAGCAGTAGCGGTAATACAGAGACCTCAAGCGTTATCCGGATTTATTGGGCGTAAAGCGCAAGTAGGCGGTTTCATTAGTCGTGTGTCAAAGGCCCGGGCTCAACCCGGGAAAGGCATTCGAAACGGTGAAACTCGAGAATGTGAGAGATTGGTGGAATTCATGGTGTAGTAGTGAAATGCGTTGATATCATGAGGAACACCCAAGGCGAAGGCAACCAATTGGCACATTTCTGACGCTCAGTTGCGAAAGCGTGGGTAGCGAATGGGATTAGATACCCCAGTAGTCCACGCCCTAAACGATGTCTACTAGGTGTGGGGAGAATCGACCCTCTCCGTGCCGAAGCTAACGCATTAAGTAGACCGCCTGGGAAGTACGAGCGCAAGCTTAAAACTCAAAGGAATAGACGGGGATCCGCACAAGTGGTGGAGCATGTGGTTTAATTCGACGGTAAGCGAGGCACCTCACCAGGGTTTGAAATCTAGCTGGAGATCTCAGAAATGAGAAGTCCTTCGAGGCCGCTAGACCAGGTGCTGCATGGTTGTCGTCAGCTCGTGTCGTAAGATGTTCCGTTCAGTCGGGAAACGAGCGCAACCCTCACAAAATGTTACATGTGTCATTTTGGACTGCCCAGCCCTTAGCGCATTTACTTCGTAAATGCTGAATGTAAAATGTAAATCTCAAAAGGTAAAATTGTTGAGTCCGCCGAGGCGGACACGGACACTTTCCATTTTGATTTTTTAACTTTCATTTCAGCACGAGCGAAGCGAAGTGCATTAGGGGCTGGGAGGAAGGCGGGGATGACGTCAAATCAGCATGGCCCTCTGACACCCTGGGCTACACACGTGCTACAATGGCCGACATAATGGGCAGCCAACCCGCGAGGGGGAGCCAATCCCAAAAATTCGGTCTCAGTTCGGATTGCAGTCTGCAACTCGACTGCATGAAGCTGGAATCACTAGTAATCGGGAATCAGCCACGTCCCGGTGAATACGTTCTCGGATCTTGTACTCACCGCCCGTCACACCAAGAGAGCTGGCAATACCAGAAGGTCCCGGGTAAAATCGGGAACTACGGTAGGGTCAGTAATAAGGGTGAAGTCGTAACAAGGCATCCGTAGCGGAAGCTGTGGATGAATCACCTCCTTTCTAGGGAG
>JBDTWF010000107.1:0-2179 GCA_040006815.1 Candidatus Moraniibacteriota bacterium
GGAAAATTTCTCAAGCCTCCAAAATTGAGAGTCAAAAATGTCGGAAAAACATTTATCGTTTACGGGAAGGATGAACTCTCTGGCTTCCGGGCTGGCGTTCGCCTTTTCGACATGCGCTTCTTTGGTGAACGAGTCCTCGAAGGAGGTTTTCAGGCTTGGAAAGATAAAGGCTTCCCTGTCGAGAAATAGATAACTCTGGAACAAAAGAAAAACCACCTTTTACGGGGTGGGTTTTTTCTTCTTGATAGTGACCTTACTCGATGATTGCAAGGATGTCCTTGCAATTGACGAGGAGATATTCCTGATCACCGACTTCGATCTCTTCGGTCGAACCATAGCGTTTGAAAATGACCGCCTGTCCTTTTTTGACGGATATCTTCTTGTCATCACCGATGGCCACCACTTTCCCCTGCTGGCGGCGCTCCTCAGTCGTATTCTCAGGAAGATAAATGCCAGTCGCTGTTTTCTTCTCCTGCTTCTCAGGAAGAAGAAGGACATTTTCTCCAAGGGGTCGAATGCGTGCAGTCGTTTTGGCCATAAGCGTTACATTAAGGATAGTGCACTCCTCAGTATAAAAAAACTGCGCCGCCCCGTCAAGTTTACCCGCCGTAATTTTGCTTTAATCAAGGCTTTAATCCAGAAGGATTCGCAACCCAGACAGAAGAGTGCTAAAGCAGAATTTCAATGGAGAGGTTTCGCCTTGTGAAGCTCATCGAGCTTTTTGAAAGCCTCTTTTGGATTCTTCCGATAGAAAGCAATAAGCCCCGCTCCTTCTTCATTATGGAAAATCATATCTTCAAGCCACTCTCGCTCCATGTGGAGCACCTCTTCGTAGGGGCGATGCTCATTAAGAACAACTTCTCGGATCCAATCGGCCATGAGACTATCTCCCCAATCTCTTTCGGTATTATATTTCTTCTCACCTTCGGTATGATGACCAGCGAGAGCTACTTCCCTCTCCGCCTGACTTAGAACCTCATAGTTTTTCATAGAGGGTGTATTAAAGTTTTTCCTTCAAAATCTCAAGGGCTCTTTCGAGCTGAGAGTCGTGTTTTTGCTCCGCGTCTTCTTTGCTAATGCCTACTTCTACATCCGGAGAAATACCGACTTTATTGATCTGATTGCCGTTCGGTGTAAGCCAGTGGGCAACAGTGATCTTGACTGAAGTGTCCTTCCCTACGGGTATAAGTTCCTGGACGGAGCCCTTGCCGAAGGACTTCTTGCCAACGAGCGTCACATCCGGGCGATTTTCTCGGAGCGCGCCAGCGAGAATTTCGGAGGCGCTAGCACTTCCCTCGTTGATGAGGACAACAATGGGGATGTTTCCGAATTCAGGCTTTCCTTCTGAGCGAAGGGATTCGCGCTTTTTGTTGGAATCCTCTTCTTGAACGACGACGGTCTTGTCCGGGAGAAAGGTGCCGGCAATCTTCACCGCCGCATCGAGGAAACCGCCAGGGTTATTGCGCAGATCGAGGACAATCCCTTTGGTATCACCATGCTTGAGATCGGTGACAGCCTTCTGGAATTCTTCAACGGCATTATCCCCGAACTGGGAAAGTCGGATAAAGGCGATCCCGTCTTCTTTCATTTCGACTTTGACGCTTTTTACAATGATAATGTCGCGTGTAACCGTTATTTCACGAGTCGTATCCTCGCCATCCCGGAAAATAGTGAGGGCGACAGATGTCCCGCGAGGCCCACGGATCTTGTCTACGGCTCCGCTCAAGCTGAGGGTTGAAGTCAACTCATCGCTGATCTTGATGATCTGGTCTCCCGGAAGAAGCCCAGCTTTTTTGGCGGGCGAATCATCGAGCGGAGTCACGATGGTGAGAATGTTGTCTTTCAGGGCCATCTCGGCGCCGATCCCCTCGAAGCTTCCAGCTAGGTCTTCCTGAAACTCCTTGTTCTCTTTGGGGCTGAAGAAAGTCGTATATGGGTCTCCGGTAGCCGCAAGCATACCGTCAATGGCCCCATAAAAGAGGGCTTTGGCGTCTAGCTTATCTTTGTCGACGAATTTCTCCTTGAGAAGCTCCCAGACTCTCCAAAAAAGAGAGAAATCAATCGTCTTATCCTGATTTTCTGTATTGACGAAGAGAGCGTTCTCTGGAGGGACCGGGATATCGTTTCCAAAAGTGGAGCCAGAGTGGCCCTTTTGATAGCCAGCAAAAAAAGTGAACCC
>JBDTWF010000108.1:0-16427 GCA_040006815.1 Candidatus Moraniibacteriota bacterium
CCACTGCTCGACCAGAAACGAAGTTCGGAGATAAGTATGTCGTCATGCATCCAGATGACGAGCGCTATCTGAAATACAAGGACGGCGACAAGCTCACCGTCGAGTGGATGAACGGACCGATCGAAGCCACTATCATCAAGGATCCTGTTATTGATAAGGAGTTTGGGACGGGCGTCATGACCATTACCCCTAGCCATAGCCATGTAGATTTCGACTTGGCTCAAAAACACAAGCTCGACATCGAACAGATCATCGATACAAACGGACGGCTTCTCGCCATCGCGGGAGAATTTTCAGGGATGAAAATAGAAGAGGCGCGAGAGAAGATCGTGGAAAGACTGAAGGAAAAAGGTCTCTTCGTTCGCGAAGAACCCTACCACCATCAGATCGCGACAGCCGAGCGGACTGGGGCCGTCATCGAACCTCAGGTTATGCGCCAATGGTTTGTGGATGTCAATAAAGAATTCAACCGAGACGGAAAGAAAGTCAGTCTCAAATCCCTCATGCAAGGAGCGGTCAGGGAAGGTGACATCAAGATCCTCCCGGAGCGTTTTGAGAAAACCTATTTCCACTGGATCGACAATCTTCGTGACTGGTGCATTTCGCGGCAGATCTGGTTTGGCCACCGTATCCCCGTCTGGTATTGCCTCAGCTGTGAAAATCCTGTCGTCAATGCCAAGGTGAAAGCCAAATGGTTTCTTGTCCGTCATGGAGAAACAGATTGGAACAAAGAAAGGCGTACCCAGGGACATCAGGATAGTCCGCTCAATGAAACCGGAAGAGAGCAGGCACATCGCGTCGCTCTGCAATTAAAGAATCATGATATCGGCCTCATCATTAGTTCGGATCTGGGACGCTGTAAGGAAACAGCCGAGGTCATAGCCAAGGCCACTGGAGCACCTGTGGATTTCGATGAAGCCCTCCGTGAGCGCTACTATGGAGAGGCTGAGGGTCTTCTTTATGAGGAAACGGAGAATCAATTTGGCCATCCATATGCATCTTACGAAGAAGCCCAGGGAAACGCCGAGAGCCCAAAGGAATTGGAGGAAAGAATAGCCAGCGCTTTCTCCCGACACAAGGAAACCCATGGACACAAAAATGTCGTTATCGTCAGTCATGGTGCGTCCCTTCGCATGCTCATGAAACGCATCCGCAATCTCTCTTTTGACGATGCTCGTCGCCGGCCAGGCATCAAGAACGCCGAATCCTTTTCCCTTGATATCCTCGAAACACCCTGTGAGAAATGCGGGAATGATCTTTTTGAACAAGATCCAGACACGCTCGATACCTGGTTCTCTTCAGGCCTCTGGACCTTTTCGACCCTGGGCTGGCCAGATGAAAAAGAATGGGCCAAGAACCGGCTCTATCATCCGACCGCTCTCCTCGAGACGGGCTATGACATTCTCTTTTTCTGGGTCGCCCGCATGATACTCATGTCCGAGTATCTTCTCGGGGAAGCGCCCTTCAAGACAGTCTATCTCCACGGCTTGGTCCGAGACGAAAAAGGCCGCAAGATGACCAAATCCCTCGGCAATGTTCTCAATCCCCTCGATGTGATTGACCGATACGGTGCGGATGCGCTTCGTCTTGCCCTCCTCGTCGGCGCTACTCCGGGAAACGATATCAAATTGGATGACGAAAAAGTGACCGCTCTGCGCAATTTGGTCAACAAAATCTGGAACATGGGGCGGTATGTCACTTCTGCCGTCGATACCAAAGAACTCCAGTGGAAAACCGAAAAAGTCACCCCTCTTTCGCTCGCTGACGACTGGATCCTCTTTAGGCTCGGGAAAGTTACCACAGCCGTATCGGCTCATCTCGAGAATTTTAATTTATCGCTGGCCACCGACGAGCTGCGGGATTTCACCTGGAGCGATGTGGCTGACTGGTACATTGAAATTCACAAGATCGAAAAGAATGATGCAGTGCTTGTCCATGTTTTCAATCAACTTCTCACTCTCTGGCATCCCTTCATGCCGTTTGTGACCGAGGCCGTCTTTGCTTCGTTGTATCCAAAGGAAAAATTTCCGCTCATGGTTCAGGCGTGGCCACAAATTACCGCTTCCGAAACAAACGCTCCTCAGGCAGAGCAGTTCGAAGGCTTGAAGGAGCTCATCACGAGAATCAGAAATATCCGCTCTCTCTACCACATCGACCCAAAAGAGCTCCTCACCTTGACCCTCATCAAAAACGATGGGGTTTCCGAAGAAAGCTTTCCTCTTATCGAACGACTCGGACGAGTAAAGAATATTCTCCTCACCGAAAAATCTGCCCAGCCCAAAGAATCTGCGCGCGTCCTAGGTGGGGCGGGTTTCTCTGGCTTCGTACATCTATCTGGTGTCATTGATGTTGAAAATGAAAGGGGTCGACTGACAAAGGAAAAGGAGGGTCTCCAAAAATTTATTACGAATCTAGAAAGTCGCTTATCTGATTCAAAATTTACCGAGCGTGCACCGAAAGAGATCATCGACCAGCAACGAGTCTCTCTGGAAGAGGCTCGAGCAAAAGAAAAATTCTTCCAAGAGTCCATCACTCATCTCAACTAAATGCCCCTCATCACACTTTTCATCTATGGATTCCTCTCGGCCGCCGCGGCCCTTCTGCTTCAGGTCGTGGCGACTGCCCTAGGCGGATCGTTGACAGAAATCGCGGCAAGCACGGGCTTCATCTCCCTCTCAGTCCTCTTCCTCTTCGCAGCCGCTCTCATAGAAGAGGGATCAAAATGGATCTTTTTCCGGCAATTTCGCGTCCGTCTTGGAGACACTCTCTCATCCCCCTCACCTTTCGGTCTCGGCGTCATTTTCGGGCTTGGGTTCTCTCTGGTTGAGATCGGTCTTATCGCCTTTAGCCTCAAAACATTCTCCATTCTTCCACTCGCTGGCATCATCGGAGTCCACATCCTCACCTCTCTCTTCTACTCCTACTACCTCTTCCGCCTCACTCCCCGAGTCCTTTCGCACACCCTCTTTCTTCTGGCTCTCACCACCCTCCTCCACGCCTGCTACAACCTCTTTCTTGTTTAAAAGAGACTTCACTTGCGCCTCAGGGCCTTCTCTCTTATACTGAAAACACTCCTCTTTCTACCCTTAATGACTTCTTATGACTAAGCAAAAACGCTCTTTTTTCGAGCGACTGACTGGCGCTCGAGAAGTTGAGCCAACCCCCACTTTTCACGAAGAAAATGTAAATGTTTACAGCCAAGAAGAAGAAACCCCCCTCGCTATGCGCACCGAACCCAACTATCCCCAAGAATCCTCCTGGAATGCCCCGTCGGCAAGCTATAATCCAGCGAGCGAAAACGACGCAGAGGGACAGCTCACCATCGATGTATATCAGACCGAAAATGACATTGTCATCAAGTCAACCATCGCTGGCGTCAAGCCCGAAGATCTCGATGTGTCCATCAACAATGACATGGTGACAATCAAGGGAGAGCGAAAGAACGAAGAGGTTGTAGAAAATGGAAACTACTACTATCAGGAGTGCTATTGGGGCTCCTTCTCCCGTTCCGTCCTCCTTCCGATAGATGTCATTCCTGAGAAGGCTGATGCCGCGCTCAAAAACGGCATCCTCACCATCCGCCTCCCGAAAGCAGACACCACCAAAACCAAGAAAATCCAGGTAAGAGGGTTCTAAGAATGTACCGCGACAATCGGAGGAACCGAGAGAGACTTCTTGCGGGCGCGGCGATTTTCGCCGCTCTTGTTTTTCTTTTTCCTTTTTTTGCAAAAGCTCGTGTCTTGCCCGAAAAAATCGTTTTTCAAACGGACGACTTTGCCGAGATCGTCCCCCGGGAAGAATTGATCAATTGGTTTACCTGGCTCTCCGCCCTCTCCTTCAAGAAAGAAATGCGGCCAGAAATAGAGAACTCGACTCTTTGCCCTCTCCCTCGGATTGTCTGCGTCGCCTTCATTTCCCGTGATCGGCGTAACCACCTCATCTTTGAGCAGACGCTCATCATGAATGACGCAACCGTTCAAACATACATGAATGATCTGGGTGCCAAGATATCACGCGATCCGAAAAATGCCCGCCTCGGACTCAATGAAAACAAGGTGGTCGTCACTGAGGAGGCCGTTCCTGGGCGCACTCTTGAAATAGAAGCGACTCTCGACAGACTCCGAGAGAAGCTTGATCAAAATGAGAGCGCCGTCCTGACTGTCTCTCTCGTCACAAAGGAACTGACGCCTAAAATCTCGTCTTCCACTATCAACTCCTTAGGAATCAAGGATCTCATCGGCGAAGGAAAAACTGATTTCCGTGGTTCTCCCAAGAACCGCATCTTCAACATCAACCGAGCCCTTCAACAATTTGATGGAATAATCATTCCAACCGGCGGAGAATTCTCTTTTGTGGAATACCTCAGTGAAGTAGACGGAGAGCATGGCTATCTCCCCGAGCTTGTCATCAAGAACAATCGCACCGAACCAGAGTTCGGAGGTGGTATCTGCCAAGTTTCAACGACGGTCTTTCGGGCCGCTCTGAACGCTGGGCTTAAAATCACAGCCCGGAAAAATCATGCCTATCCAGTGCGCTACTACAAGCCCTATGGGATGGATGCCACTATCTACATCCCGAAGCCTGATCTTCGCTTCCAAAACAATACCCCCGGACCGATCCTCGTCTTCCCACAGATAACCGGAACCGAACTTAAGTTTCTCTTCTTTGGAACCCCTGATGGGCGAAGCGTCACGATAGATGGCCCTCACATCCTTGAGAGCAATCCTGATGGAAGCATGCGCACTCTTTTCACACAGATCGTAAAAGATTCAAGCGGGCAGAACATCATCGAGGACAAGTTTCCGAGTAATTACAAATCCCCCAGTCTCTTCCCTCATCCAGGAGAAGAACCTGTCTACACCTCCAAACCCGATGACTGGTCTGAGAAGCAGTGGAAGGATTACAAAAAGTTTCACCCCTAATCAATTGACTTTGAAGGCTCTCTTTGTTAGTCTAGAGCCATTGTTTTCGTGACGAATTCTCTTCCGGGTCGTTAGCTCAGTTGGTAGAGCAGTGGCCTCTTAAGCCAACGGTCGCAGGTTCGATCCCTGCACGACCCACCCACAGTATCAGAGAAAAGAAGATCTCGCTCCCCTGTAAATTCAATGGATGCCTGGCCGCCAGTGTCACTGTCCCTGTAGCTCAATGGATAGAGCCGCGGACTTCTAAGCCGTTGATGAAGGTTCGATTCCTTCCGGGGACACAGTAAGAAAGAAATGAGAGGCCCGTAGAGGGGTGGCTATAGTTTAGTGGTAAAACACGGGTTTGTGGTACCTGGGTCGAGGGTTCGATTCCCTCTAGTCACCCCTGTGGGGGTCTCTTGTGTGAAGAAGAAAAGAAGACATGCGGCGAGCCCGAAAGAAGGTGCCTGTTCGCCTTTAGTGAAGGATGCTTCCCTCGAGAAGCCCAGTGAACATTTTTATGGAGAGGGCTCAGGAGTCTCTCATGAAGGCAAAGTGGGTTATAATACAGGCATAAGCAGTAATGTTGCATTCCCTATGTTCATGCAAGCCTGTGCTCGTGCCCCATGGACTCCCCTGATAGCGCGTATTTTTTTGTCGGCCCCTTTTGTTGTTTCTGGTTTCAATAAGCTCCAGAATTTCAATCAGACACTCGTGAGTATCACGAGCCTAACGAGCGAGTCCGTCGCTCTCCCTCTCACCGCTTTGGCCATCCTCTTCGAGCTCGGCGGTGGCCTTATGCTTCTCTTCGATTGGAAGACTGAGCATGCTATTTCCATTCTTATTGTTTTTCTCGTCCTCGCCACCATTATGGTTCACTCCGACTTTAGCGACCCGGCCACCGGGGCAAAGAATCTCAGCCAGCTTCTCAAGAATTTCGCACTTGTGGGCGGGCTCCTGCTCATGGCTCGTTACGCCATTTGGGAAACAAAAAAGGAGGCTTCTTCAATAAACTAACCGACAGAGGAAAAAGAAAAACCACTCCCCAAGAAGGAGCGGTTTTTCTTTGCGGCGAAACGGACGATCAAGAGATAACCTTGTCGACAATGCCGTACTTGAGAGCTTCGTCGGCAGTCATAAAGTAATCGCGCTCAGTATCCATCTCGATCTTCGAGAGTTTCTGTTCGGTATGCTTGGCGAGGATCTTGTTCAACCGATCGCGGGTCTTCAGAATGTGCCGGGCATGGATATCAATGTCCGTCGCCTGCCCCTGCACGCCACCCAGGACCTGATGAATCATCACCTCAGAATTCGGGAGAGCAAAACGCTTCCCCTTCTTCCCGGCCGCGAGAAGGACGGAGGCCGCCGAGGCCGCCATCCCGATGCAAATCGTTTGGACATCCGCTTTGACGAATTGCATGGTGTCATAGATAGCGAGAGCCGCTGTCACCACCCCCCCGGGAGAATTGATGTACATCTTGATGTCTTCCTTGGGATTCTGGGAATCAAGAAAAAGGATCTGCGCGATGATCGCGTTGGCCACTCCGTCATCAATGGGTGAACCGATGAAAATAATACGATCCTTGAGAAGCCTTGAGTAAATGTCATAGGCCCGCTCTCCCATGCTTGTCTTTTCAACCACCATGGGAATGAGATAGTTGTTCTGCATAGTGTCAGAGATAATTATTTTTCGCTTTCCTCTCAATGAGGCTTGGGCTCGATGATAGCACGATTCTCTCTGGCTATCAAAAATGAGACTCCTCCCTTTTTAGAGGCTTTCGAGCCACACCAGAACCTTTTCATTGAGAAGCCGCCCACGAATCGAGGTATAGAGCCGTTCGAGGTCGAGTTCCTTTTCCAAATTCTTGATATCCTTGTAGTGCTGAAGCACCTTGTTCATTTCGGCCTCTACTTCTTCATTAGCGATGGCAAGGTCCTCGTCGGCCGCTAATTTTTGAAGAACCAATTCGGCCGCGATACGCTTTTTGGCCTGCGGTTCCCATTCCTTCTCAAGTTCCGCTTCCGTCTTCTTCATCTGCTTCAGATAGTCCTCCCATGCAAAACCCATACCTTCCACCTGCGTCTGAAACTGACGGAGCATCTGCTTCTCTTCTTCTTGAATGAGGATCTCTGGATATTCCATGTCCGCGGCCGCAATGAGATTATCCAGGATAGCCGTGCGCCGAGCTTCTTTGGCTTCGTGTTCCTTTTCTTCGCGAATCCCCTTGCGGAGATTTTCCTTGAGGGCTTCAACTGTGTCGAAGCGGCCTAAGCCTTTCACAAAAGCGTCGTCGATCACCGGAAGCTCGCGTTCCTGGACGAGAAGCATCTTCACCTCAAAGAGAGCTTTTTTCCCAGCCAAATTCTTGGCATGGTACTCAACCGGAAATTCCAACTCGACTTTCTTCTCCTCATTGGCCTGCATGCCAATGAGCGCCTCCTCAAAACCAGGAATAAAGGCTCCAGAACCGATAACGAGCGGGTGCTTCTTCCCTACTCCGCCTTCGATCGGCACCCCGTCCTGGAGAACCGTGAAGTCGATCTCCACGCTATCGTCTTTTTGGGCCGGTCGATTCACCGTTACGAACTTGGCCCGCATGTGTGCGAGACGCTCTAGCTCCTTGGTAATCTCTTCTTCGGGGACTTCGATCTTTTTGTCTTTATGGAGCTTATTCACCTTTTGGATGTCCTTCTTCCAATCCTTCAGGATGATCTCCGGGAGCACCGCCGTCACAATGATGAAAGTGAGCGATTCATTTTCCTTCACAGAATCGAGCTTGATCTCCGGGCGGCCGATAGCCTCTGCCTTGGCGTCCACGATAGCCTTGGGAAAGGCGTGCTGAACGGCGTCTTCGGCAGTTTCAACGAGGATTGCCTCGCGGCCAAAACGGCCCTCGAGGACATTCTTCGGGACCTTGCCCTTCCGGAAGCCTGGGAGGTTCACCTGCTCAGCCATGTGGGCCACGGCGTGCTCCTCGTGCTTTTTCCATTCTTCCCAGGGAAGCGTGACGGTAATCTCGATCTTTGATTGCGGAAGTTTCTTGGTAATGACATTCATAATAAATTGAAGTGGGCGACGGCTTATTGGCAAACAATTCTTGGAGCGCGGCATGGTCCGTTCCAGTATTCATGCGGAACGAAAGAATTGTCTCATACACTCCTTCGGCAGGTTTTCGTGGGAAGCGGCGGAACTATTTGTCTGGAAAAAACTGTTGCACAACCGAAAAACCACTTATTTCTTCCCAAACCGACTGGCGTACAATTCCTGAGATTTCTGGATAGCAGCGATAGCATCTTCGCGGCCCTTGAAGCCATGGACGGTGACTTCGTTCCCTTTCCCCTTGAGTTCTTTGTAGGTCTCAAAGAAATGCTGGTACTCCTTGAGGTTGTGTTTGTTGATGTCACCGAGATCTTTCACATCGTCCCAACGCTTGTCGTCCACCGGAACGCCGATGACCTTGAAGTCTGAGTCACCGCCATCAGTCATTTCCATGATGGCCACGGGGCGGACGCTGACGAGAATACCGGTCGTGAGAGGAAAAGTGGTAAGGACCATGACATCGAGAGCATCATCATCATCCCAGAGAGTCTGCGGAGCAAAGCCATAGTCGATTGGGTAGGGAGCCGAAGAATAATTGGCTCGGTCAAGCTTGATGAGGCCAGTTTCCTTGTCAATCTCGTACTTATTGGGGGAGCCCTTGGGGATCTCGATGATGACATTGATCTCATGAGGAACATTGTCTCCGAGAGGAACATCGTGCCACAGATTCATTGAAGTCATAAAGATTGTATTAAGAGGGTAAGGGAGTGCTTATGCCGCTGGAGTTTCGTCGGGCTTCACTTCTTCGGTGGCTTCCTTGGCCGCTTCGGCAGTTTCTGCGTCGGGAGCTTCCGTTTCGACGACCAATGCC
Source organism: Candidatus Moraniibacteriota bacterium (assembly GCA_040006815.1). Taxonomy (GTDB): domain Bacteria; phylum Patescibacteriota; class Minisyncoccia; order Moranbacterales; family UBA1568; genus JBDTWF01. Next base: position 8,813 of record JBDTWF010000108.1, read on the forward strand.
TCGGGCGCCGTAGCTTCCGCGGCTGGATGAGCGGCTTCTTCTTCACGAGCCGCTTCTTCCTGATCGCTCGTCACATCGATGCGCCAGCCGGAAAGCTTGGCCGCGAGACGAACATTCTGCCCGCGCTTCCCGATGGCGAGCGAGAGCTGATCAGACGGCACCTTGACGATGGCCTGCTCTTCCTCGGGGTTGAGCGTCACATGCAATACCTTGGCAGGTGAAAGAGCGGCACTGATGAATTTCTCGGCATTCTCATTCCACTCGATGATGTCGATCTTCTCTCCGCCGAGTTCGTCGATGACGGCCTGGACGCGCGTCCCCTTCTGGCCCACGCAGGAACCGATCGGATCAACGCCTTCTTCTTTGGTCGCGACTGCTATCTTGGAACGGGAGCCGGCCTCACGAGCAATCGCCTTGATCTCGACGGTACCAGCAAAAATTTCGGGGACTTCGAGGGTAAAGAGATGGCGTACCATTTCAGGATGCGTCCGGGAAAGAAGGAGGCCTGGTCCCTTAGGATCAGACTCCACGCGGACGAGGAAGACTTTGACATGCTGACCCATGCGATAGTGCTCGCCCGGAATCTGCTCAGACGGGAAGAGGATACCGACTGATTTCCCAAGGTCGACAAAGACATTCCGGCCTTCGATGCGCTGGATGATGCCATTCACGACTTGGCCCTCTTTTTCTTTGTATTCATTGAACATGGTCTCGCGCTCGGCTTCTCGGATGCGCTGGATGATGACCTGCTTGGCAGTCTGGGCGGCGACGCGGCCGAAATCGTCATGCGAGTCGAGCGGAAGCTCGATGGTATCGCCCACTTTGGATCCTTTCTTGATGGCCTTGGCATCCGCCACGGTCAGATCCCGTTCTGGGTTGTAGCGTGGGAGACGATCTTCGTCTTCCGGAAGAGGAGCTTCTTCGCGTCCTTTCCTCGGTTTCTCTCTGTTCTCCGCACCCTCCTCTTCCACTTCTTCGGGAATGGTGAAATCACGGAGCGTCTCATCGACGACCTCTTTCACGAGGAAAAAGCTCGCGGTTTTTGAAACCTCATCGAACTTGGACTTGATGACCTGGCCTTTCTTGCCATAGTCCTTCTTGTAGGCGGCGGCGAGAGCGGCTTCGACGATTTCGAGAACCTTCTCACGCGAGAGACCTTTCTCTTCGGCGATCTGCATGACGGCACTTCCGAATTCACCGAGGCGACCGGAAAGACTCTCTTCGTCTCCCTGCTTGGAGGTTTTGCGCTTGGGCATACTCGTAATATTAAAATTAAAAAATCAAAATGAAAAATGGTTATTTCTTGCCTTTCAGAGTCAGGATACTCGAAGCAATAATTTTAGCAATCTCGTCTAATTCTTTCAACAACCAACCCAGTTCCGCCATGCTCCCCTTGTGTGTATCTCTCAATAGGGCCAACCAGACCTTAGATTCATTGGCAGACTTCAGGGCATGGGTGAAAAAATTTATGAAGTCCTTTTTGGAACTCGCCGATTGTGCTTCAACATAGTTGGCCAAAATACTGGTCCCACTCCGAAGCAGTTGTTTCCCCATGACTTCTGGAACCATTCCTTTCGGTAATCCATCAATAAACCTTACTAGCTTGAGCACAAACTCATACAGCCGTTTCTTGAAATCATTTTTGAATTTTACTCTGTCATTTTCCATTCTACCGTTTCCACTTTTCATTAAAAAAAGCCCGCCGAGGCGAACTTCCGTCACTTCCGTACTGCACTCCTCCACTATAGGAATTTCTTCCTCTCCTGTCAACCCCAGAAGAGGACAAAAATACACCCCAAAACGGCCCTCAAACAAGCCCTAAACCCACCCTCCTTTTGCATTGACTTTCTGACTATTTTATGCTATAATGGGCTGTTACAAAATTGGCTTCAAAACCAATAGAGTAACGAGCGTCAGTAGGATGCTCTTTGCTCATTGACAACTCATCGTTTCAAACCAACCAAGCGAAAGGAACTGCCATGCTGAATCTCGGCGGAGTCGATCTCATTTCCCTGGTAAACCTCGTCCAACTTCAAGGACTCTGGGGAAAGCTTTCCAAATTCATGGGTCTAGCCACCAAGGTTGCGCCCACTCTCACGAATTCCTCTACTCAAGAGCCCATCAAAACCCAGGAGGGTGGTGTAGGATACGCCGATGAGGCGCTCTTCCTCCTTGCTTTCATCACGAAGTGGAAGACAACGCATGGCCTCCTCGTCAACGGGGATGTCACCGACGCTGACCTGAATGTCTTCATCGACATTCTCCGTCAGTTGAACGCGAAGGGCCGGGCGAAAGCGGCCCGGATTCTCGCTCACATCGTCGGCTTCAAGGGCGCCACGGAAACGGTCAAGGTTCCTCGCGGAACGAGACCGACCAAGAACGCTCAGGGCCAGATGAGGCAAGAAAAAATCTACGCCGAGCATGTCCGCGAACTGAACTACATCGGTGCGAACATCGTCGGCTTCTTCGGGGCCATCGGTGCCGACAAGGCAATCGCACTCCTCGAAGAGAGCCATGTCCTCGACAACCTCGAGGACAAGACGGCGCTCGGACTCCGGAAAGCAGGCATCGAGGCCGCCCTCCTCCAAAAGGAAGGCGACACTACGATGCATGTCGGTATGGCGTTGGTGAAGCTCGGGTTTGACATGACCCTCCTCAAGAAGGTCTTGGATACCCCGTCGCTCAAGAAAAAGCGGCAAGCAATCGACGCCGAAACCGATGTCGACCAGAAGCGAGTGCTCCACGAAGAGTACCAGGGTCTCCTCATCAAGAAGACCAAGGCGCTCCTCAAGGCTTCGCCCGAAATCGCGAAGCCTGGCTGGAGCAAAAGCGACAAACTCATCCGCATCGGGGGACCGACGATTATCGTCGTACTCCTCATCATCCTCGGAACAGCCTAAAAAGGAGATCGACATGGCCACACCCGCAAAAACCACCCTCTCCGCCTGGGGAGGTGTGGAGGGAAGCGACAAAAGCATCACGGGATGGTATACCAATGCCTATATCGGGATGCTCGTATATCTCGCTGTGCCGATTCTCTTGGCCAGTGTGAGCAACCTGCTCGGCTGGACCGGCGCAATCTGGGCCATCCTCCTCGTCTCGACCCTGGCGGATCTCTGGGTGATCTTCTACCCATGGGCTCCGGCTGGCATCTCTATCGCCGGTTACATCGCGGGTCAAGCAGGAGGTGAAGCCGGACTCAGCGTCAAGGATGGCGTCGACAAGGCCGAAAAGTGGCTGAAACAAGTCTACTCCACGGCGGCCGTCGTCATCCTCGGGAAGCAGGTAGCGCTCATTGCGCTCGTCTTCCTCCCGCTCGCTGGGTTCGGTGGCATCGCTCTCGCCGTCCTCGCTCTCACCCTCCTCGTTATCATCGGGACGGTGCGATACAGCGAAAGCGCTTGGGTTATCCGGAGTTTCTGGCATCTCTACATCTGGATCCTCGTGATCCTCATGGGATACTGGATCATCGCGGGAGTCTTTTTCCCCGAGCTCCGGCAATCGGCGGCGCACTCAGTCGTCACGAGTGCCCAGCAAACCATCCGTGACCAGAACGATGCTCACCTCCAAAAGGAAGCATCCAAGGTTGCGGTGAAGCTTGCCAAGATGGACCAAAGCCTCTCGGAAGCCGACCGGGTTGCCAGGCTCTCGAAAGAGGATCAGGTGATCTGGGGAAAGGCGATGGGAAGCTCCTTCGCCGGAAAATCGATCGAGGCCCTCAAGCCTGCGGTCGAAAAAAGCCTCGACAAGGCCAAGGAAGCCGGCGAGAAAACTGTCGACGCCATCAAAAGCGGCAAAGACAAGTTCCCGTCGGCCTACGCGGCATCATCGGCCAGCACCGCCACCAGCGGAGCAGGCACGAAGATCACCAGCACCTGCACCCTCATGCAGGAGAAGATCTACTCCCCTTCCTCCGTTCTGGGGAAGGAACCGCTCGGGACTTTCCCGGCGGGACAGTACCAGGTCCGTGCGGACACCCTGCGTCAGCAGGCGATGTACAAATCGGACTTCACCAAAGTCCTTTACACGATGGACGCTGACGGGCGGATGCCGGAACATGGCAACCATCCATGGAAAGCCGGAAACATCAATCCGACCATTCCTCAGCCGTTTCCGGGTCAGTCCTACGGCGCATTCGTGCTCCGTGTGGACAATCAGCCGATCCTCATCGGCTCGATGGGTGCCATCACCCTCAACCAGGAAACAGCCATCGAGGCCGACCTGAATGTCTTCCAAGCCAAGGACAACTACCAAGGCGCAGGGAGTATCAAGGTCAGCATCTCCAAGTGCTAAGCCGCAAAGCGGCAAAGCACGAACCGGGCGATTTGCAGGAATGCAGTCGCCCGTTTTTTTTATTCAAATTCTCTAGAAGAAGCGGGCTAATTGGTTCACCAGGACCAAAGACGTGAGCGCGACAAAGATGCCAATGAGAGCGTACTTCACGATTGATTTGGCCGTATCGATACGGTCCTCATCCCCGGCTGAGGTGAGGTACATGATTCCTCCGACAACCAGCATGATGATGGCAATGATTCCGACGATTGAGAGAAGGAAATCAAGCGCATTCTTCAAGATAGCCAGGATGGAAAGCGATGTTCCCACGCCTGGAGGAAGACTGGCTGAAGCCGGACCCCAGCCGAGAATCTTCCCGATCTCACGGAGGAAGGATGGGGCCGCAATAGCGAGAGCAAAACCGATGACGGCCGCCCAGATACATTTCTTGGCCGTCTCAGCTCGGCCAGTATCCCCGCCCGAAGTGATGTAGAGAAAGCCACCGATGACAATAAAGACGAGAGCGAGAGTCGCTAGTATTGCTTGAAGCCAGGTGAGAAGAGAACCCAAAAGCCCATTCACCGTGGTATAGGTGAGCGGATTGCTAATACCATCCGTAATCATGACGGGAGCGGGCTGAGGAGGAGTACCCGTACCAGGAGGAGTACCGGTTCCAGGGGGCGTCCCTGTCCCAGGAGGATTGCCCGTACCGGTAACCTGGGCCCAAACGGGAGAGAGAGCAAAGCCACCCCAGAAGAGGACAGAAAATATCAACAATATGAGGACTCTCTGCATACTTTAGAAAAAAGCATTGCCCTTGAGGAGGCCATCGATGGCGCGGATAACGAGGAAGCCTGAGAGGGCGACGACGATGCCGATGATGCAGTAGGTCATATTGCGCTTGGCTGTCTCGGCCATCCCCTCATCCCCGGCGGAGAGGAGGTACTGCATGCCCGAGATGACGAAACCGATGATGGCCAGAAAACCAAAGATGCCAAGAAGCCAGAACATGAAATTCTTGATGATTTCGGCTACCGGCCTGTCCGACAGACCCCCGGTGGAAGCACTTGTCGGAACGCAAATCCCCGCGATCGCTGGTGCGCCGGCAGGACAAGGACTCACAACCACTCCACCGCCACTTCCACTTCCTCCACCGCCACTTCCACTTCCTCCACTTCCACTTCCACTTCCTCCACTTCCACTTCCTCCACTTCCACTTCCTGGGTCGCAACAGACCTCGCTTATATCACAAGCAGAACCGCCGGCAAAATTAATAGTCTCACCAGCACTCACATTGCAATTGTTCGTCCGGCAAACGCCCACGGCACCGCACGGAGAGCCCGGCGTCGCCCCTACAGGAGAAGGAGACAAAAGAAAAAAGAACGCCAGAAACGCTCCCCCAAAAAACCATTTTTTATAGACCATAGGATGTTTATCTTGTGCTTATTGTACCCCTGAAAAGACAAAAAAACAATCCGCCTTTTGTGAAGAGGGACTGTTTTTTGACATGTTCGAAAGTTTTAGAACTGAGTATTTCCAGCTGAAAGCAAGCCATCAATGGCCCGCACGGCGACAAAGCCGACAAGAGCCACGATGATACCAATGATCGAATAGGTCATGGCGTTCTTGGCTTTCTCGATCTGGCCTTCGTTTCCAGCGGCGGTGAGATAGAGGATGCCCGCGATGACGAAAGCAATGATGGCAACGAAGCCGAGGATACCAAGGAGCCAGTTCATGATTCTCCCGATCGTCCTATAGATCGTATCACTTGGAAGCCCCGCGCTTTGCGCATTGATAAACCCGAGATTCCACTGAGCCGAGACAACCATCGGAACAAGGAGCAAAGAGCTCGTCACGATTCCGTAGCCAAATTGTTTCAATTTTTGCATATCTTCTCACCTCCTTTCTTTTTGTGTTTGTTTCTTTCTCTGAGCCATCCAGTCTCAATTGTACTCCTCAAAAACAAAAAAACAATCCGCCTTCCGCCAAACGGCGGAGACGGATTATTCTTTCTTTTCGATCGAAAAGACGACTAGAATGTCTGGTTACCAGCGGAGAGGAGACCCTCAGCCACACGAACCGCAACATATCCGACAAGAGCCACGATGATACCAATGATCGAATAGGTCATGGCGTTCTTGGCTTTCTCGATCTGGCCTTCGTTTCCAGCGGCGGTGAGATAGAGAATACCCGCGATGACGAAACCGATGATGGCGATGAAGCCCAAAATTCCGAGGAGCCAGTTCATGATACGAGAAATCGTACCATAGAGCGTATCACTCGGAAGCCCTGAACCAGCGGAGTTGGCTCGCCCCGTTCCCCACTGCGCGGAGGCAATGGCAGGAGCCAAGAGCATGGCGCTTCCAAAGGCTCCGTAAGCTATTTTTTTAAGTTTTTGCATATCTTCTCACCTCCTTTCAGTTCGCCTCTGCCCTAGGCAGAAGGCATTTTTGTTTTTGTTACACGAAACTTGCAAGCGTTCGGACCAGCACGAGACCACCGAGCGCTATCACAATTCCAGTAATAGAGTAGAGCATAGCGCGTTTGGCTTTCTCGATTTGACGGAGATCGCCAGCCGCAAAAAAATACAACGCTCCCGCTACTCCTAGGCCAATTATAGCAATCACGCCCACGATTGACAACAAAAATTGGAGAATATTTGTCAAGATAGTCACGACCGGTGTGGCGGTTCCGATCGGATCACTCGCGTTGATGGCCGCTGATGCGTACGGCATAAGAAAATTCATTCCGTGATTGTGTGAAAAATATTTACTGGTGTCCCAGAGGGCGCCCCTCTTTCAGAGAGAGCCCTGGTAACGGAGGGAATGATCATCTCGGCGGCTTGTTGTTCGGCCAGTTAATGAACAAGAGGGCGTCACATACCCCCGCACAGAGGGGGTTACGGACATTCACATAATATGTTTCGCTCGGTTTGAACTCTGCTTTGGGGGCGCGGCCCGGGCCAGAGACTGATGTCCCCATGGTGAATCCCAAAGTAGGCCAGGCATCATTTTCTATCACCATGGGGCCTGTCACACCCAGCAGATCGATCGTCGTGCGGAAGTCACATGGAGAGCGAGAGATGGTCACCTCACGTAAAGCTGATCCGGAGCCAAATTCGACAAGGGATATGTTTCCGGTGGGGCTAGTCCATGTTGTCGGACTCGCGGGGGTGGTTATCTCGAGGACCCACGCACCGCTACCCCAGCCACCCATGTCGCGGGTAACATACCCCCCGCCCTTCCATGGAACGGTGGTTCTTTGCCAGACTCCACCGGTGTATGTGGTGCAAAAGTCTTCCGCCGGTGGGAGAGGCCCTCCCCCTCCACTCCCCCAACTCGTA